>DASUIJ010000461.1:0-3340 GCA_036279815.1 Phenylobacterium sp.
GGTGGTCCGCACAGTCGGCGCAGAAGGTGCACTCGTAGGTGCAGATGCGAGCCTCGGCGCTGTCGGGCGGCAGATCGCGGTCGCAGCATTCGCAATTGGGGCGCAGGGCGAGCATGGGAGGTCCTCCGGTCGACCTGATCAGCCTGCCAGATCGCCGCTTCGACCGAAATGACAAGTTTCCCTCGTTTCCGGACGACCTACTCGCCGAAACCTTCGCCCGGCGTGACCGGCGAGAGGCGCAGGAGCCGCGAATCCGCCACGCCGGCTGTACGATGGGCGACCAACTGCCGATATTCAGGATCGCGGACCATGGAGATGAAGGCGTCGGAGCTGGGATATTCGGCGATGAAGGCCAGGTCCCAGGCCTCGGATTGCGGGCCGGTGACCATCACCTGCGGTTTGCCCGCCCAGACCTGGCGGCCGCCAAGGCGGGCGAAGATCGGCGCCGTGGTCCGGCCATAGGCGCGGTAGGCGTCGAGCCCCGTCAGGCCCTTGCCGTGGTCGGGATGATCGGCCGGATATTCGGCGATTGGCTTCAGCTTGATCAGATTGAGCATTTGGATCGGCTGATCATGCGGCAGGGACTTGAAGATTTCCCACGCCTCGCGGTCCGGATCGATATAGCTCATGGCTCCCTCCCGTCGATGATCGCGCGCTCGCCAAGCCGCATTGACCCCACGGGCGCACAGCATTACCTACGCGGCCGTTTGCGCGGGCGAAAGCCCGTTCCCCGCCCGACAACTGGAGACACCGGATCATGAGCGAGCTGCTGCCTGGCGTCACCGGAGTCCTGGTCCTTGCGGACGGAACCGTCCTGCAGGGGATCGGCGTGGGCGCCACGGGCGCCGCGGTGGGCGAGGTCTGCTTCAACACCGCCATGACCGGCTATCAGGAGATCCTGACCGACCCGTCCTACATGGCCCAGATCATCGCCTTCACCTTCCCCCACGTGGGCAATGTGGGGACCAACCTGGAAGACCTGGAGCAGATGTCCGGCAGTTCGGAAACGGCGGCCCGCGGCGCGATCTTCCGCGACGTCCCCACCGCGCCCGCCAACTGGCGCGCGGACTCGGACCTGGCGGGCTGGATGAAGCGGCGGGGCGTGATCGGCCTGGCCGGGGTCGACACCCGGGCCCTGACCCGTGTGATCCGTGAGACGGGCATGCCGCATGGGGTCATCGCCCATTCGCCGGACGGCCGGTTCGACATTCCCGCCCTGGTGAAACAGGCCGCCGAATGGCCGGGCCTGGTTGGCATGGACCTGGCCAAGGACGCCACCTGCCTGCAACCCTTCACCTACGAGGAAGGCCTCTATTCCTGGCCCGACGGCTACGCCAAGCCGGGCCCCCACAAATACAAGGTGGTCGTCGTCGACTACGGCGTGAAGCGCAACATCCTGCGGGCGCTGACCTCGATCGGCGCCGAAGTGATCGTGGTCCCCGCCAAGACCACGGCCGAGGAGATCCTGGCCCGCAAGCCCGACGGCGTGATGCTCTCGAACGGCCCCGGCGACCCGGAAGCCACCGGCAAGTACGCCGTGCCCGAGATCAGGAAGCTGGTCGCGTCGGGCACGCCGGTGTTCGGCATCTGCCTGGGCCACCAGATGATGGCCCTGGCCCTGGGCGCCCAGACCATGAAGATGGATCAGGGCCACCACGGCGCGAACCATCCGGTGAAGGACCTGACCACCGGCAAGGTGGAGATCGTCTCCATGAACCACGGCTTCACCGTCGACCGCGCCAGCCTGCCCGAGCCGGTGGTGGAGACCCACGTCTCCCTGTTCGACGGGACCAACGCCGGACTGGCTCTGAAGGACCGCCCGGTGTTCTCCGTGCAGCATCACCCCGAAGCCTCGCCCGGGCCGACGGATTCGCTCTATCTGTTCGAGCGGTTCGCGGGGCTGATGGACGCCGCGAAATAGGGGGCGCCGAGGGCGCGCCCCACCGGCCGGCGACGGCCTCCGCCTTCTAGATCCTGAGCAGCTTGCCCACGGCGACGACCGGTCCGGTCGGGCCGTCCTTGTGGGAGCCGCCGGGCTCCTCGACCGAGACCGCCAGGGCGGCCTTGTCGTCGGTCATGCCGGCCAGGGGCGCGGAGACCGGCAGCGCGACCGAGGTCCCCGGGGTCACGAAGCCCAGCGACCGCGGTTTGCCGTCGGCGGGGATCAGCCACAGCTGATGGACATGGCCGGCGCCGGTTCCGGGCGGCACCAGGGATGAGATCATCACCGCCTTGCGGTCGGGGTCGTAGGCGGCCACGAACAGGTGCTGGCCGTCGGGGGTGTCGATCCGGGCGTTGAGCACCTGGGCGGGCGCGGGCGGCGGCTGCACGACGATCTGCGGCTTCTGGGTGGCCAGCATGACCACCGCCACGAAACTCGCCGCAGCCAGGCCCATGGCGCCCACGGCGGTGCGGCGCCAGAAGCGGGCGCCCAGCCCGGCGTCGGCGTTGTCGTTGGCCGGCAGCTGACGCTCGATCCGTGGCCACAGGCCCTCGGGCGGCGCCACCGATGCGACGGCGTCAAGCATCGGGGCCAGGCGCTCGCGCCATGCCTCCACATGGGCGGCGAAGGCCGGCTCGCGGGCCATGCGCAGTTCCGCGGCCGCGCGTTCGCCTGCGTTGAGCACGCCCAGGGCATGTTCGGCGGCGAAGGCTTCGTCGTCGTGCAGTTCGGGACCTTCGCTCATCGCTCCAGGCACCCCTTGAGCTTGAGCAGTCCCCGACGGATCCAGCTCTTCACCGTGCCGAGCGGCGTGTCCAGGCGCAGGGCCAGCGCCTCATAGGTGACGCCCTCGAAGAACGCGGTGCGGATCACCTTCTCCGTGCGATCGTCGAGCTCGGACAGGCACTTGCCCAGCGCCTCGCCGGACTGGGCGGCTTCCAGCAGGGCCTCGGCGCGAGGCGCATCGTCCTCGATTTCCAGCTCCTCGACCTGTTCGGCATAGGCCAGGGGCCCGCGGGCGCGCAGCCGGTCGATGGACCGGTTTCGGGCGATGGTGGAGATCCAGGTCATGACGCTGGCCCGGCTCGCCTCGAAGCGGTCGGCCCGACGCCAGATGGTGATGTAGACCTCCTGCAGCACGTCTTCGCTTTCGTCCCTGTTGGACAGGATACGAAGGCAGACGCCAAAAAGCTTCGCGGAGGTGGCCTGGTAAAGTTGCCGCAGCGCCGCGCGGTCGCCTCCGGCGATGCGCGGCATGAGATCGGCGAGCGGGTCGGAGACAGTCGTGGCGGACAAGGGGGCTTCGCAAATCCAGGCTGGCCTGGAAGCTGCCTGCTTCCGCCGCCCGCGGCAAGGATGAAACCTCCACCGGGCGTCGGAGGGCCGCTCGGCGGCGTC
>DASUIJ010000462.1:0-13651 GCA_036279815.1 Phenylobacterium sp.
GACGCGGCCGCCGCCGAGGCGGATCGCCGCTTCATCCCCTTCGTCATACGCTTCCACCTGCACCCCGAAGTCAGCGCCAGCCTGGCCCGCGACGGTCGCAGCGTGCTGCTGCGGGCCGAGGGCGGCGAGACCGGCTGGCGCCTGCGCACCGACGCGCGGGAGGTGTCCGTGGAAGCCTCGGCCTATGTCCAGGATGGGATCGCCAAGCGCACCCACCAGGTGGTGCTGCGGTCCGAGGCCCGCGCCGACGCCGGCGCCAGGGTCCGCTGGAAGCTGGGCGCGGCGGAAGCGGAGGCGTCGGCGCCGCATTGACCTTCGGCGGTCCGGGGCCTAGAGCCACCGCGACCTCGTGTGACTGGCGATGAAGGTGGGAGACCACCGGGGAGCGCGAGGGCCATAGACGCCGCTCGCCTGGGCATTTTCCTCTTCAGCCAAGGAGACTGCCGTGCCCGTCGCCCCCGATTTCCCCCAACCGTCCGACCGCTGCGCGATCAAGCGCGCCCTGATCTCGGTGTCCGACAAGACCGGCCTGGTCGACGCCGCCAAGGCGCTGGCCGCCATGGGCGTGGAGCTGGTCTCCACCGGCGGCACCCGGGCCGCCATCGCCGCCGCGGGATTGCCGGTGAAGGACATCTCGGACCTGACCGGTTTCCCCGAGATGATGGACGGCCGGGTGAAGACCCTGCATCCCATCGTCCACGGCGGCCTGCTGGGGGTGCGCGACGCGCCCGAGCACGCCAAGGCCATGGCCGACCACGGGATCGGCGGCATCGATCTGGTCTATGTGAACCTCTATCCGTTCGAGCAGACCGTCGCGGCCGGCGGCGACTTCGAAACCTGCGTCGAGAACATCGACATCGGCGGCCCGGCGATGATCCGCTCGGCGGCCAAGAACCATGGCTACGTGGCCGTCTGCACCGAGTTGGGCGACCTCGAAGAGGTGCTGGCCGAACTGAAGGCGCAGGGCTCCACCGGCCTGGAGCTTCGCAAGCGCCTGGCGGCCAGGGCCTATGCGCGCACCGCCTCCTATGACGCGGCGATCTCGACCTGGTTCGCCGCCGCGCTGGGCGACACCGCGCCGAAGCGCCGGGCCTTCGCGGGCGAACTCGTCCAGACCATGCGCTACGGCGAGAACCCGCACCAGTCGGCCTCGTTCTACCGGTTCGCCGACCCGCGCCCCGGCGTGGCCACGGCCAGGCAGCTGCAGGGCAAGGAACTCAGCTACAACAACATCAACGACACCGACGCGGCCTTCGAGCTGATCGCCGAGTTCGATCCCGCCGCGGGGCCGGCCTGCGCCATCATCAAGCACGCCAACCCCTGCGGCCTGGCCACCGGCAAGACCATGGTCGAGGCCTATGAGCGGGCCCTGGCCTGCGATCCGCTCAGCGCCTTCGGCGGCATCATCGCCCTCAACCAGAAGCTCGACGCGGCGACCGCGACCGAGATCCTCAAGCTGCTCACCGAGGTGGTGATCGCCCCCGAGGCCGATCCCGACGCCGTCGCCCTGTTCGCCAAGAAAAAGAACGTGCGCCTGCTGACCACCGGCCGCCTGCCCGACCCGCGGGCGCCCGGCGTGACCTTCAAGTCCGTGTCGGGGGGATTCCTGGTGCAGAGCCGCGACGACGCGAGGCTGACGGCCGCCGACCTGAAGGTGGTGACCAGGCGCGCGCCCACCGAGGAGGAGATCCGCGACATGCTGTTCGCCTTCACCGTCGCCAAGCACGTGAAGTCGAACGCCATCGTCTATGCGCGGGACGGCCAGACCCTGGGCGTGGGCGCCGGCCAGATGAACCGCAAGGACTCGGCCCGCATCGCGGCGTTGAGGGCCGCGGATTTCGGCCTGGACCTCAAGGGCTCGGCCTGCGCGTCGGAAGCGTTCTTCCCGTTCCCCGACGGCCTGATCCAGGCCGCGGACGCCGGGTGCACGGCTGTGATCCAGCCCGGCGGCTCCATCGGCGATCAGAAGGTCATCGACGCGGCCGACGAGCGTGGGCTGGCGATGGTGTTCACCGGGGTGCGGGTGTTCCGCCACTGACCTCGCCTGGGCGGCTCAGGACACGGCGCTGTGCTTGCGCCAGCGCATCAGCGCCGCGCCGGTCCAGAACAGCTCGATCAGGCCGAAGGGCCAGGCGCCCTGCAGGAAGCCATAGACCGCCGCCGACAGGTTGGCGGCGGCGAAGCCCAGGGTCCACCAGGCGCTCCGGGTCTCCATGACGTAGCAGAGCAGGCTGGCGCTGACGGCGGCGAGGCCGAACAGCGACAGGCCGTCGAAGGCGAAGCGGTCCACTATCTGGTCTTCCGCAGGGAGGGCTGGTCGAGGTCGAGCTCGGCCGCCGGGATCACCTCGAGGTTCGGGGCGCGTTTCTTCAGTTCGTCGACGAAGGCCTTGGCGTCGCCCGCGACGATGATGCTGACGCCGGCCGGGTCGAGCTTGTCCCTGGCGAAGGCCTGGACCTCGGCGGCCGTCACCGCCTCCACCTTGCCGGTATAGGCGTTCACTTCCGACAGCGGCACGCCGTAGAGCGCCAGGTTGCCCAGCACGTCGGCCAGGCCCTGGGTGGTGGCGAGCTCGCGGCCATAGGCGCCGACCAGGGTCGACTTGCGGGCCTTCAGCTCCTCCGCCCCCGCCGGCTCGGCGGCCAGGCGCTTCAGCTCGGCGTTGATCAGGTCCAGCACCTGGGCGGCGGACTCGTTCTTGGTCTGGGCCGAGGCGCGGAACAGGCCGGTGGACCGGCGGGGCGTCAGGGCCGAGCCGGCGCCGTAGGAGAGCCCGCGCTTGACGCGGATTTCCTCGTTCAGCCGGGCGGAATAGCCGCCGCCCAGCACGGTGTTGGCGACGATGCCGGGATAGTAGGCCGGATCCTTGCGCGGGATGGCGACCTTGGCGACGGTCACTGCGGCCTGGCCGGTTCCGGGCAGGTCGATGGCGACGGCGCGCGGCGCGGCCCGGGGCGTGATCTCCGGCTGGACGGGCGTGGGCGTGGGGGGCTTCTTCCAGTCGCCGAACGCGGTCTCCGCCAGGGCGAAACCCTCCTCCGGGGTGATGTCGCCGGTCAGCACCAGCACCGCGTTGTCCGGCCGGTAGTAGGCCTGGTGGACCTTAGACAGGTCGGCGGTCTGGATCCTGGCGATGGAGCCCGGCGTGCCCCCGGCGACGTGGCCGAAGGGCGTTCCGGCGAACAGCACGGGGGAGGTCGCGAAGCCGGCCAGCGAGCCGGGCTGCTGGTAGGAGACCGAGAGGCCGTCGAGGCTCTGGGACCGCTGCCGCTCCAGCTCCTCCTTCGCGAAGGTCGGGTTGCGCGCCACGTCGGCCATGATCGCCATGGCCTGGCTGAGCTTGCCCGGCATCACATTGAGGGTGACGGAGGCCGACTCCTGCCCGCCGCCGGACTCCAGCGTCGCGCCGAGCGCCTCGGTGGCCTGGGCGATGTCCTGGGCGCTGCGGGTCCCGGCGCCCTCGGTCAGCATGTCGGCGGTCATGCCGGCGGTCCCGGACAGGTCCGCCGGATCGGCCCAGGCGCCCGCCTTGACCGTCAGGTCGGCGGTGACCAGCGGCAGGTCCGAGGACTTGGCGACGATCACCCGCAGGCCGTTGGCCAGGGTCTTCTCGACGGGCCTGGGCAGCACCGGAGAGACCGGCTGGCCCAGCGGCGGCGGCGCCACGCGCTGGCCTTCGGGGGCCAGGGCGCTGACGGGACCGTCATAGGTGACAGAGGCCACCTTGGGCGGCGCCTCGTCGCGGGCGATCTCGCCCTTCGGGCGATCGCTCTCGGGGAGGTAGCGGATGGTCATCCGCCGGTCGTCGGCGAGGTACTTCCGCGCCACGCGCTGTACGTCGGCGGCGGTCACGGCCTGCAGGTCGGAGAGTTCGCGATTGGCCTGGGCGGCGTCGCCCTCGGTGCGCAGGGCGTAGCCGAGCGCAAAGGCGCGGCCGTCGATCGTCTCGCGTTCGCGCAGCTTGCCGGCCACCAGTTCGTTCTTGGCCTCGGACAGCTCGGCGGCGGTGGGCGGGGCGTCGCGCAGGCGCTTCACCTCGGCCAGGAGGGCCTGCTCGCCCTCCTCGACGCCGTGTCCGGAAGCCATGATCGAGCCGACCGCGAACATGCCCGGCTGCTCCGGCAGGTCGGCGTTGGAGAAGATCTGGGCGGAAATCTGCTTCTCGTAGACCAGGCTGTCATAGAGCCTGGACGATTTGCCGGACGACAGGATCGCATCCAGCATCTTCAGCGCCGGCGCGTCGGGATCGGCGGCCTTGGGGCCCAGCCAGGTCAGCGCCACGGCCGGCAGCGGCACGTTCGGGCCGTAGCCCGTGTAGACGCCCGCCGCGGTGCGGGGCGGCTCGACGGCGGTGACCCGCTTGAGCGGCGCGCCGGGGTTCTTGAGGGGGGCCAGGTACCTGTCGATCCAGGCGTTGAGCTCGGTCTCGTCGAAGTTTCCCACCACGATCAGGGCGGCGTTGTCGGGCCGGTAATAGGCGTTGTGGAAGGCGCGCACGTCGTCGAGGGTGGCGGCGTCCAACTCCTCGATCGAGCCGATGCCCGGCCGCTTGTAGGGGTGAACCTGATAGGTGGCCTTGGGCAGGTAGAGCGCGAACAGCCGCCCGTAGGGATTGGCCAGCACCCTCTGGCGCAGCTCCTCCTTCACCACGTCGCGCTCGGATTTGAAGTTCGCCTCGTCCACCACCAGCGAGCCCAGGCGTTCGCTCTCCACCCAGATCAGGCGCTGCAGGTGATTGGCCGGGACCACTTCGTAGTAGTTGGTGAAGTCGTCGAAGGTCGAGGCGTTGTTCATCCCGCCCACGTCCTCCGTGAAGCGGTCGATGCTTTCGGCCGGGAAGTCCCGGGTGGCCTTGAACATCATGTGCTCGAACAGGTGGGCGAAGCCTGAGCGGCCGACCGGGTCGTCCTTGGACCCCACCCCGTACCAGACCTGGACGGTGACATTGGGTGTCGTCCGGTCCAGGGAGCTGAACACCTTCATCCCGTTGGCCAGGGTGCGCTGCTTGTAGACGATCGGCGGAACCTGATCGCTCGCCGCCGCCGCCGCCGGAGCCGGCTTGGGCGGGGCGGCGTGGACGGCGGTCGTCAGCAGGCTGAACGCGAGGCCGAAGGCGAGAGGTGTGCGGAGCATGGGCGCTTCCCGGAACTGAAGAGGCCGGGACCCTAGCACCGGCCGCCCGCGAAGGAAGCTTACGGGAATGTCATGCACGGCGCGCCGCGGCCTGCGACGACAGGTCGCTGCCGGGATCATCCGGCGGCGGCGTTGGGGTAAATTAGCATAAACTCTTTCGGGCGGAGGCTCCGTCCATGACGACCGCCCTGCCTCCCAGCGCCGAACGGCGCACGCTGCCGCGCTCGCGGATCCTCCAGCGCGGGCGGGTCTGCTACGGCGCCGAGCAGGCGATGAGCTTCGACTGCACCATCCGCAACCTGACGGCCACCGGCGCCATGCTGCGGTCGCCGGCGCAGCAGCCGATACCGGAGAGTTTCACCTTGCTGCATGTCGCCGGCGGCATCGCCTTCGACGCCCGCGTCACCTGGCGACGGGGGACCGAGGTGGGCGTGCAGTTCCAGAGCCGGCAGGACCTGAAGGGCCCGGTTCCGGACGAATTCCGCGCCATGCGTCGCCTTTGGGCCGCCCTGGCGACGACCTGAGCGAAGTCAGGCCGCCAACCCCAGGCCTTCGCTCAGATGGGCGAAGTCGGCGGGAGAGAGGGCGGGCCGGGCGGCCAGCTCGATGATCGCCCCGAAGGCCTCGGCCGGCGCATTGGCGCGCAGGGCGCCCAGCATGGAGATGCGGTCGGTGCGGGTGGCGGCCGGGATCATCATCCTGCCCATCGCGACCATCTCCTCGGGCGCCAGCGCGCTGAGGATCCGATCCTCCATGCCGGCCAACTCCTCGTCGGTGAACAGGCTCTGGAGGATCGGCATGATGAACTGCTCCTCCTCGGCCATGTGGGCGAAATCCTCCGCCACGAACACCGAGAAGCGCAGATAGAGCGCCTTCAGGCGGGCGGCCTTGGCCGCGGCGGGCGCGGCCTCGACCTGGCGGGTCATGGCTTCGATTTCGCCGAACGCGGCGCGGTGGTGGTCGTGGGCCTGGGACAGGCGCTGGGTCGAACCGGGAACCCGCGCCTCGAGGGCGGGGTGGATCACCTGGTCCTCGTTGTCGAGATGGTGTTCGGACAGCCGGCACTGGTCGCGCAGGTCGGCCAGAAGGCCCGGCAGGTCGGAGTCGGCCGGATCGGCGGACCCCAGCCGGATCAGAATCTGCGACAGGGCGCGGCGCAGGCCCTTGTGAACGGCGCCGTAGAAATCGTGGGTGGCCGGCGGCCTGGCCTGGACGAAGGACATGACGGATCTCCGCCCGCCGTGGCGCGCCACGGCGGGGTGTGGGTTTCGGGATATTGGGGAAAGTGACTAGGCGGTGATCTGGGACTGGGACTGCATGGCGGCGACGAAGCCGTTGAAGCCGGCATAGGCTTCGTTCCACGAGGCCAGGGCCTTCATGTTGGCGATCCAGCGGCGGATGTTGGGATAGGGCCCGAAGTCGTAGGCCGCAGCTTCGCCCAGGGTGATGAAGGCCGAGCCGAGATAGTCGGCCAGGGTCGGCTGGTCGCCGCAGACGAAGGGCCTGGCTCCGATCATGTGACGATCCAGCACCTGGAGCCACCTGGGTGCGTGTTCTTCCCCATAGGCGATCATGGCCTGGGCCAGGGTGGGATCGATCCCGTGCGGAATGCCGAAGTTCGGGTAGATGGCGAACAGGCAGAAGTATTCGTGAAGGTTGGTGGAGAACCACCCCAGCGCCTCGTCGACCTTGGCGCGGGCCTTCAGGTCCCTGGGGTAGGCGGGCGAGCCGATCCGGTCGGCCAGATAGCGAAGGATCGCCGTGCTCTCGCCGAGGGTGACGTCGCCGTCGACCAGGAAGGGCACGACCCCGTTGGGGTTGACCGCCAGATAGGCAGGCGCCCGGTTTTCGTGGCTCATCAGGTCCACATGGACGCGTTCCAGTTCGATGCCGGCCTCCGCGGCGAACAACAGGACCGGGCGAGTGGTGGTGGAGATCGGGTCGCAGTAGAGTTTCATGAGGCGTCTTCTTCTCGAGTCTCGGCTTACTTGGGCGGTCGGCGTCTTCGGGCTGGGGAATAGTTGGCCGGCCGGCCGACATCAATCAGCGCTCTTGCAGGAGTGTTCTGCGCAAATGCAGAATGGGCCCATGTTCGACTGGAATGACCTGCGGACCTTTCTGGCTGTCGCCCGCGGCGGCTCCACCCTGGCGGCCGCCAAGGCGCTGGGGATCAACCAGACCACGGCCGCGCGGCGCATCGAGGCGCTGGAACAGGCGGTCGGTCTGAAACTGTTCGAACGCGGCCAGGCGGGCAGCCGGCTGACCGAGGCCGGCCTGGCCCTGATCATCGAGGCCGAGGCCGTCGAGCGGGCCGCCGAAGGGTTCGCCCACCAGGCCCGGTCGCTTCAGCGCGGGATGAGCGGGACCCTGCGGGTGACCATCAACGAGGCCATGGCCAACGCCTTCCTGGCCCCGGCCCTGGCGGACTTCCGCCGGCTCTATCCCGACATCAAGGTCGAGATGGTGGTCAGCGACGCGTTCCTGGACCTGGCCAAGGGCGAGGCCGACGTGGCGATCCGAGGGTCGGGAGGCCTGACCCTGGCCGATTCCGATCTGATCTCCCGCAAGCTGAGCGACGTCAACTGGGGCCTGTATTGCAGCCCCGACTACGCCATCCAGCACGGCTTCCCCACCACGCCCGAGGAGATCAACGATCACCTGCTGATCGGCGGCGAGGGCGCGCTGGCGCACCTGCCCGCCCTGAAGTGGATGGCGGAGAAGGCGCCGCGGGGCCGGGTGCATACCCGTTCCAGCACCCTGACCAATCTGGCCGTGTCGGTGAAGGCGGGGCTGGGCGTCGCGCCGCTGCCCATGCTGATCTGCAACCACGATCCCGACATGCACCTGTGCCTGGAGATCGACGAACTCCCGACGACGGTGTTCACGGTCTGGCGGCCCGAAATGAAGGATGTGCCCCGGGTGAGGGCGTTCATCGACTTCCTGACGCCGCACTTCGTCGGCGTGCGCAAGGCGTTCCAGGACAAGGGGCGGCTGGTGCAGGAGGAGAACCGCCGCGCCGTGCTGGAAGCGCGCGCGCGGATCGCGGCCGAGGCGCGGACCTAGGCGTCGGGGAGGCGGCCATGTTCGACTGGAACGACCTCAAGGCCTTCCTCGCCGTCGCACGCGGAGGCTCGACCCTGGCCGCCGCCAAGGCGCTGGAGATCAACCAGACCACTGTCGCCCGCCGGCTCGAGGCGCTGGAAGCGGCCCTGGGCCTCAAGCTGTTCGAGCGCGGACAGGCCGGAAGCCGCCTGACGGAGGCGGGGCAGGATCTGATCCCCGAGGCGGAGCGCATGGAGGCGGCGGCGACCGGCTTCGCGACGCGCGCGGCGGCCCGCCAGCGTGGCGTGTCAGGCACCCTGCGCGTCACCGCCACGGAGATCCTGGCCAACCTCGGCGTGACCCCCGGGCTGCCGTCGTTCCACGCCCTCTATCCCGACCTGAAGGTGGATCTGGTCATCACCGACCGGCCGCTGGACCTGGAGATGGGCGAGGCGGACGTGGCCCTGCGTTCGGGCGTGGTCCTCAGCGAGAGCGACCTGGTGGTGCGCAAGATCGCCGAGTTCGACTTCGCCTTCTACGCCAGCCGCGACTACCTGATGCGCCGGGGCCTGCCCACCTCGGTTCAGGATCTGCGGAACCACGACCTGATCGCCGGCGAAGGCTCGAACCTGCCCTTGCCGGGCATGGCCTGGATGCTGGACCAGCTTCCCGGGGTCGAGCCCGTGGCCCTCTCGAACTCGATGACCAACCTGCTGCACGCCCTGAAGGCCGGCCTGGGGGTCGCGCCCTTCGGCTGCCTCGCCGCCGACCTGGAGCCCGACCTGATCCGCTGCCTGCCGGCGATCCCGGACCTGAAGCCGGGCGCCTGGATCGCCACGCGGGCGGACATGAAGGATGTCCCCCGCGTCCGCGCCTTTATCGACTTCTTCGTCCCGCATTTCCGGCGGCTGCAGACGTCGCTCGCGGCCAAGGGCCAGGCCCTGCACGACCAGAAGATGGCCGAGCTGACCGCGGCCCTCGCCGAGGCCGCGCGAGCCCCGACCTAGGCGGCCAGCCGCACCAGCATCTTGCCGGCGTTGCGGCCCTCCATAAGGCCGATCAGGGCGGCGGGCGCGTTGGCGATCCCGTCCAGGATGGTCTCCTGGTACTTGACCTTGCCGTCCTTCAGCCAGCCCGCCATGTCGCGCTGGAAGTCGCCGTACATGTGCATGAAGTCCGTGCCCACGAAGCCGCGCAGCGTCACCCGCGAATAGATGATGTTGGACAGGTTCGAGACCGCGGAGTGGCCGGAATTGTAGCCGGAAATGAATCCGCAGACCGGGATGCGGCCCAGGGTGTTCATCCGGCGCAGGGCGGCTTCCAGGTGGTCGCCGCCGACATTGTCGAAATAGACGTCGATCCCCTTGGGCGTGGCGGCCTCCAGGGCCTGGCGGATGGGCGTGGCCTTGTAGTCGATCACCGCGTCCAGCCCGACCTCGTCCTTCAGCCAGGCGGCCTTGTCGGCGGAGCCGGTGGACCCCACCACATAGCAGCCCTTGATCCTGGCGATCTGGGAGGCGACCGAGCCCACCGCGCCGGCGGCGGTGGAGACGAACACCTGCTCGCCCTCCTTGAGCTGGCCGATATGCAGCAGGCCGCCATAGGCGGTGAAGCCGGTCATTCCCAGGGCGTGCATGTGCACCGTCACCGGCAGGTCGGGATCGGCGGCGAGCCGGGTCAGGCCCTTGCCGTCGGACACGAAGAACTCGCGGAAGCCCAAGCGGTTGGAGACCAGGTCGCCCACCGCGAAGTCGGGATGCCTGGACTGGACCACCCGGCCCAGCGCCCCGCCCATCATGGCCACGCCCAGGTCCTGGCCGGCGGTCAGACGGGGCCGCATGGCCGGATCGACCGACATGTACAGGTTCTCGACCAGCACCTGGCCGTCGGCGGCGTCGGCGACCCTGGTCTCAACGATCTCGAAATTGTCGGCGGTCGGCATGCCCTTGGGGCGCTCGACGAGATGGACTTCACGACTGACGGGCATGGAGGCCCTCCTGTTTGAAATGGTCAAAGAAATGAAAGCGCCGCCGGACCGCAATGCGATGGCCCGGCGGGATCGGAGCTCAGGCCCTGGGAGGCCTGGGCTTGACGCCGTTGGCGGCGAAATGGGCCAACATCCGCGCCCAGCCGTCGGCGGCGGCCTTGGGGTCGTAGCTGGTGCGGTAGTCGGCGTGGAATCCGTGCTGGCTGTCGGGATAGAGCACGATCTCGCTGCCCTTCTTGCCGGCGGCGGCGAGCGCCTGGCGCATGGCGGCGATGTCGGCGGCGGGAATGCCCTGGTCCTTGCCGGCGTAGAGCCCCAGGACCGGAGCGTTCAGGCCGTTCACCAGCTGCAGCGGCCATTGCCGGTCGGCCTCGCCCAGGAAGTCGCCGGCCTTGGGCGGGGTGAGGCGGCCGTACCAGGCGGCGCCGGCCTTGAAGTCCTTGAACCGCTCGCAGGCCAGCCAGGCGATGGCGCCGCCCCAGCAGAAGCCGGTGATCGCCATGTGCCCCTTGTCGGCGTAAGGCTGGGCCTTGAGGAACCGGATGGTCGCCGCGAGGTCGTTCATCACCTGCTTGTCGGTGGCGGTCGCGACGATCTTCCGGATCTGGTTGAAGTCGGCGATGGTCGCGGGATTGCCGGCCCGCACGAAGAAATCCGGAGCGATCGCCACATAGCCCAGCTTGGCCAGCCGACGGCAGGTGTCGCGGATGTATTCGTGGATGCCGAACACCTCGCAGATCACCACGACGACCGGATAGCGGCCCCTGGCCTTGGGACGGGCGACATAGGCCGGGACCATCCGGTCCCCGGCGTCGACCTGCACGGTCTCGCCGACCAGTCCCGCCTCGTCGGTGTGGATCGGCTCGGCGGCGGCGGAGAAGGAGAACACCGCATAGCCGCCGAACGCGGCGAGGCCCAGGGCGCGGCGCGACAGGTTCAGGTCTTCGGGCTTCGTCCCCTCGGGACGGGTGAGGGTGCGCAAATCGAAGACCTCCCAGACTTTGGCCCGACGGGCTCTTGGCGCATTTGAAGCCTCGGGACGGGACGAGTCCACACCCCTGGCGCGGTCAGGGGGCGGAACCGGCGCGGCGCAAGGTCAGATTGATCCGCCCGCCTCCGGCGATCAGGCGCGAGGAGCCTTCGATCACCCGGTCAATTCCGTGATGGGCCAGCCGGGCGGGGCCCGCCAGCAGGCAGACGTCGCCGGAGGACAGCCGCACGGAGCGGGTCGGATCGGAGCGCCGGGTTCCGCCGATCCGGAACACCGCCGTGTCGCCCAGGGACACCGACAGCACGGGGAAGCGGAAGTCGGCTTCGTCGCGGTCCTGGTGCAGGCTCATCCGCGCCTGCGGCCCGTAGAGATTGACCAGGCAGGCGTCCGGCGGGACGGCCGGGTCGGCGAGCTCGGCCCAGAGGTCGAGCAGGCCCCGGGGGATGTCCGGCCAGGGCCGGCCCGTTTCCGGGTGGTCGGGCCGGTACCGGTAGCCGCCCGCGTCGGTGAACCAGCCCAGGGCGCCGAAATTGGTCATGGCCACGCTCATCGGCTTTCCACCAGGCGTGATCGGACGGTAGAGCGGCGCGGTCGCGACCCGCGCCCGGACCTCGTCCAGCAAGGCGGCCTGCGCCTGCGGCGACAGGCGCTGGGGAAGAAGCCGGAAGCCATCGGTCGAAACGGGCGTCATGCAGGGCCATATAGACCGGATGCGCGATCCTGACCTCATGGCGCCTGGCGCTTTCCGGACCCTCACGGCGGCCGAGCGCGCGATCGCCGAGGGCGTGTTCGGCCCGGCCCTCGACACCCGCCGGATCCGGATCTTCGCCCTGCCGGTGTGGAGCCGCGCCTTCGCGGCCGGCGGGCGGCTGATCGTCTGGCCGGCCCGGACCGCCCGCAAGGACTTCGCCCAGGCCCCGCTGTTCGACCTGTCGGTGTTCGTCCACGAGCTGACCCACGCCTGGCAGGCCCAGAACGGCGTCAATTTGATCCTCGGCAAACTGAAGGCCGGCGATAGGGCGCAGTCTTACGCCTATGACCTTTCGGATAACCGCGATTTTCGAATGTTGAATATCGAGCAGCAGGCGATGGTGGTGCAGCACGCTTTCGTGGCGTCCCGCGGCGGTTCCGCACCCTATGAAAGTCACGCTTATTCAGCGATTTTGGCCACCTGGCAGGTCACGACCGATGAAAACCCACGCGAAGTTTAGGGCCATTCGCCCTTGCAGCGCCCCCACGCCCCCCCATATCGCGACTCGACGGCGGTTTCCGCACAGGTTAACCGCCCGAGA
Organism: Phenylobacterium sp.; assembly: GCA_036279815.1. GTDB lineage: Bacteria > Pseudomonadota > Alphaproteobacteria > Caulobacterales > Caulobacteraceae > Phenylobacterium. Next base: position 12,446 of record DASUIJ010000462.1, read on the forward strand.
CCCTGATCGAACCGGGGATCGCGACAAGAAACGGGGCGCTTGGTAACGGGGCCCTAGACGCGCGGTCCGCCAACAAGGAGCGAGTAAGAGACTCGAACATGAGCAAGATTATCGGCATCGACCTCGGCACGACGAATTCGTGCGTCGCCATCATGGACGGCAAGACGCCCAAAGTGATCGAGAACGCGGAGGGCGTGCGCACCACGCCTTCAGTGGTGGCCTTCCTGGAAGACGGTGAGCGGCTGGTGGGTCAGCCCGCCAAGCGCCAGGCGGTGACCAACCCGTCCAACACCCTGTTCGCGATCAAGCGCCTTATCGGCCGCAACTTCTCCGACCCGATGGTCGAGAAGGACAAGCACATGGTGCCCTACGAGATCGTCAAGGGCCCGACCGGCGACGCGTGGGTGAAGGCCCAGGGCAAGGATTACTCGCCCCAGCAGGTCTCCGCCTTCATCCTGCAGAAGATGAAGGAAGCCGCCGAGCAGCACCTCGGCGAGAAGGTCGAAAAGGCGGTCATCACCGTCCCGGCCTACTTCAACGACGCCCAGCGCCAGGCGACCAAGGACGCGGGCAAGATCGCGGGCCTGGAAGTCCTGCGGATCATCAACGAGCCCACCGCGGCGGCCCTGGCCTACGGGCTGGAGAAGAACGAGGGCAAGAAGATCGCGGTCTATGACCTCGGCGGCGGCACCTTCGACGTGTCCGTGCTGGAGATCGGCGACGGCGTCTTCGAGGTGAAGTCGACCAACGGCGACACCTTCCTGGGCGGCGAAGACTTCGACATGCGGATCGTGGACTACCTCGCCGAGGAGTTCAAAAAGGAAACCAGCGTCGACCTCCGCAAGGACAAGCTGGCCCTCCAGCGCCTGAAGGAAGAGGGCGAGAAGGCCAAGAAGGAACTCTCGTTCACCACCCAGTACGAAGTGAACCTGCCCTTCATCTCGATGAACGCGTCGGGTCCGCTGCACCTGAACATCAAGCTCTCCCGCGCCAAGCTGGAAGCCCTGGTCGAGGACCTGATCGCCAAGACGGTCGGCCCCTGCGAACAGGCGCTGAAGGACGCGGGCCTGAAGAAGGGCGACATCGACGAGGTGATCCTGGTCGGCGGCATGACCCGCATGCCCAAGGTCGTGGAGACCGTGAAGGCCTTCTTCGGCCGCGAGCCGCACACCGGCGTCAATCCCGACGAAGTCGTGGCGCTCGGCG
>DASUIJ010000463.1:0-8919 GCA_036279815.1 Phenylobacterium sp.
GGTGAGGACATCGTAGATAGACGCCGTGATCCGCGCGTCCAGGGCCTGCAGGTCGGAGAGCGGCAGATCGGAGAGGCCGACCCCCAGCTGCTCGGCCTTCTTCACGGCGGCCCCGGTCACGTGGTGGGCGTCGCGGAACGGCAGGTCGAGCTCGCGCACCAGCCAGTCGGCGAGGTCGGTGGCGGTGGAATAGCCGGCGCCGGCGGCGGCGGCCATGCGGGCCTCGTCCGGCTGCAGGTCGGCGACCATGCCGGCCATGGCGCCCAGGCTGAGCTCCAGGGCGTCGAAGGCCTCGAAGGTGGGGACCTTGTCCTCCTGCATGTCCTTCGAATAGGCCAGCGGCAGGCCCTTCATCACCACGGTCAGCTGGGTGAACGAGCCCAGCAGCCGCCCGACCTTGGCGCGCACCAGTTCGGCGGCGTCCGGGTTCTTCTTCTGCGGCATGATCGAGGAGCCGGTGGTGAAGGCGTCCGACAGTCGGATGAAGCCGAACTGCGGGGTGGTCCAGATCACGATCTCCTCGGCCAGCCGCGACAGGTGGACGCCGCACAGGGTGGCGGCCGCCAGGGCCTCGAGCGCGAAGTCGCGGTCCGAGACGCTGTCCAGGGAGTTGGCGGTGGGCCGGTCGAAGCCGAGCGCACGAGCGGTGGCCTCGCGGTCGATGGGGAAGGGCGAGCCGGCCAGGGCCGCGGCGCCAAGGGGGCACTCGTTCATCCGCTTGCGGGCGTCGGCGAACCGCGAGGCGTCGCGGCCGAACATTTCCACATAGGCCATCAGGTGGTGGCCGAAAGTGACCGGCTGGGCGGGCTGCAGATGGGTGAAGCCCGGCATCAGGGTGTCGGCGTGGGCGTCGGCCTTGGCCACCAGGGCGGCCTGCAGGCCCCGGAGCTGGCCCACCGCGCGGTCGCAGGCCTCCCGGACCCAGAGCCGGAAATCGAGCGCGACCTGGTCGTTGCGCGACCGCGCCGTATGTAGCCGGCCGGCCGCGGGCCCGATCAGCTCGCGCAGCCGGGCCTCCACGTTCATGTGGATGTCCTCGTACTCTTCGCGGAACGGGAAGACGCCCTCGGCGATCTCCGCCTCGATGGCGGTGAGGCCCTGCTGGATGGCGGCCTCGTCCTCGCTTGTAATCACGCCCTGCTTGCGCAACATCGCCGCGTGCGCGCGGGACCCCGCCAGGTCCTGCGACGCCAGCCGGCGGTCGAATCCGATGGAGACGTTGATCGCCTGCATCAATTCGGCCGGCTTGGCCGTAAACCGTCCGCCCCACATGGCCTGGCCCTCCGCCTGGCCCGCGGGGCTTTTCGATGCGTGCGAGGAGTCGTCGGTCATATGAGTGAAGGTCAACCGAGTGAGACGGGAAAACCCAGGTCGGGCCTGCTCAAGGTCGCCCTCTGGGGCGTCGCCGGATTGGGCGTCGCCGCGGTTGTCTACATCATTGCCCAGGCGTCCATAAACCCCCGTCAGGAATCGGGGTTGAAGAGCGTGGCCCAGGGCGAGATGGCCAAGCTGGCCCTGCCGGCCGACTCCGGCCCCGCTCCGGCCACCAGCTTCCTGGATCCCGACGGCAAGCCGACACGGCTGGCGGACTTCAAGGGCAAGGTCGTGGTGCTGAATATCTGGGCCACCTGGTGCGGTCCGTGCGTGCTCGAGATGCCGACCCTCGCCAAGCTGGCCTCCGAATACCAGGGCCAGCCGGTGTCGGTGGTGACCGTCTCGCTGGATGGGGAACGGGACGTCGACAAGGCCCGCGCCTTCATCGGCAAGAACGCGCCCCTGGTGTTCTACCGCGATCCCAAGCTGAAACTGCCCTACGACCTCAAGCCTGCCAGCGCGGCCATGCCGACCACGGTGATCTTCGGCAAGGACGGCGTCGAGCGAGGCCGTATCCAGGGCCCCGCGGACTGGTCCGGCAAGGACGCCAAGGCCGTGGTCGACAAGGTGCTCGCGGAAGGCTGACCGGCCGTCGAGGGGCTGCGGCACGACGCCGCAACCTGCTGGATTCACGGCCTTCCCGACCACCTGGCGGCGAGCTGCAAAGCCAATCTTTACCGTTTGCCCCGGCGAATGACCCTCGACTTCAGAACGAGGTCGGGAGGGGTCTATGGGCGCAGACGCGTCGTCGGATAACGAAGCCGCCAGCTGGCTGTTCGAAAGCACGCTCGACGTCCTGCTCGTGCTGTCCGACAGCCTGATCCAGTCGGCCAATCCGTCGTGGCGCGCGCTCACCGGCTGGACCGACGCCGAAGCCCTCGGCTGTTCCTATCTCGCATTCGTGCACCCCGATGAGAGCGAGCTGCTGAACGCCCACGTGGCCCGGCTGAACAGCGAGGGCATGTCGACCTGCGAGCATCGGATCCTCAGGGCGGACGGCGACTGGATGTGGGTCCGCTCGCGCACCAAGCTGGCCGCCGACGGCAGGGCCCTGGCCGTGCTGCAGGACATCACCGCTGAGCGCCGACGGGCCGCGGAACAGGCCAAGGCGGCCTGGGTCGTCGAGCTGCTGGGCGTGAACGCCGGCATCTATCTATGGCGCTACGACCCCGTGGCGCAGGAATACGATCTCAATCCGCTCATGGAAGGGCGCGACCGCGCCGACCCCAGCCTGAGGATCGCCGCCGGAACCTTCCAGTCGGCGATCCATCCCGAGGACCGCGGCCGCGTCGACCCGGCCTGGGCCAGGACCCTGGCCAACGGAGAAATGGCGCAGGTGGAATACCGCTATTTCGTCGAGGGCGCGGGATGGCGGCGGATGCGCACGGCCTGGCATGGTCTCGAACCCCAGGCCGGCGGCGACTGGGAGGTGCTGGGAGTCAGCCAGGACGTCACCGAGCTGTCCGACGCTCGTGACGCGGCGCTGGAGGCGGCCGAGGTCAAGAGCCGCTTCCTGGCCAATATGAGCCACGAGATCCGCACCCCCATGAACGGCGTGCTGGGCGTGCTTCACCTGTTGCGGAGCGACAGCCTCACGGTGCGAAACCGCGCCCTGGTCGACCAGGCGCTGGGCTGTGGCACGGCACTGGCTCAGCTGCTGCAGGACATCGTCGACTTCACCGGCATCGAGGCCGGGTCGCTGGAGCTGGCTCCCGAGCCGACGGAGGTGGCGAATGCGCTGGATGCGGTGGTGGCGATGCTGCGGCCCGACGCCGAGGGGCGCGGCCTGACGCTGGAGGCCAGCACCCCGCGCGGCGCGGGTTGGGCCAGCCTCGACCCCCTTCGGCTGCGGCAGATCCTGTTGAACCTGGTCGGCAACGCCGTGAAGTTCACCCTGCGGGGCGGCGTGAAGGTCAAGCTGACCACCCGGGGCGCCGGTCCCGACCAGATGATCCGCATCGAGGTGCGCGATACGGGGGTCGGGGTGCCGGCCGACGCCCAGGCCAAGCTGTTCGAGCGCTTCCAGCAGGCCGACGGCTCCAACACCCGCAAGTTCGGCGGGATGGGCCTGGGCCTGGCGGTGACCAAAGCCCTGGTCGAGCGGATGGATGGCCGCATCGGATTCTTCAGCGTCGAGGGCGAGGGCTCGACCTTCTGGGTGGAGGTGTCGGCCCCGGTGTGCGCGCCGCCGGCGATCGAAGCCGCGGACGCCAGCCCGTGGCTGAAGGGACTGCGCGTCCTGGTGGTCGAGGACAATCCCACCAACCGTCTGGTCGCCACCCGTATGCTCACCGAGATGGGCGCGGAGGTCGAGACGGCCGAGAACGGCGCCGAGGGCGTCGCCCGGGCGCGGGCGGGCGCCTACGACCTGATCTTCATGGACATCCAGATGCCGGTGATGGACGGCGTCCAGGCGGCGCGCGAGATCCGCGCCCTGCCGGGTCCCGCAGGGCTGACGCCGATCGTGGCGACCACGGCCAACGTCCTGGCCCATCAGGTGGAGACCTATCGGAACTCCGGCATGGACGGCTGCGTGGCCAAGCCGATCTCGCCCGGCGCGCTGCTAGGGGAGATCGCGCGCCTGGCGGGGCGGGTCGGCTAGGCGATTTCTTTTTGCCGCGTGCGCAGGCTGCCTTCCGCGCCGGTCAGGGCGCGCATGAAGTTCACCAGCGAGGTTCGGGCGTCGGGCGGCAGCCTTTCGAAGGCCGCCAGCAATTCCAGGGCGCCCGGCGTGCGCATCCGACCCAGGAGGTCCATGTCGCCGGTCGGCTCCTGGCCGGGCGTGTCCAGGACATCCATCAGATCGACCACCCGGCAGCGGAGGGCGCGGGCGATCTGCACTAATCGGGAGAAGGAAATCCGGTTGGCGCCGTTCTCGTATTTCTGGATCTGCTGGAAGCTGACCCCGCATTGCTCCGCGAGGGCTTCCTGAGACATGCCGATCGTCCGCCTGCGGATGCGCACGGCGGCGCCGAGCGCGACGTCCATGGGATCCGGTGTCTTGTTGGATGGCTCGGCCACGATAATATTCTCCTCCTCCGCACTTGAAGCCCCCATGCCTCAATGAAGCGGTCCCCTAAGATTCGCAGAGTAAATGCACATATTGCCGTTTTGCAAAGCACCTTGACGCCTAAGCCGGCGGCGAGATGGTCGCTGGCGATCTTAATCCGTCGAGGTTGAGCGGCAACTCCGTGAAAACACGTAGATTTTCCTTGAAAATCAGTCTCAGGAGCAGATTGAGCCACAGCGCCGGCCGGGTGCGGTCGGACGCCCTTACAATCTGAAATATCTCATAATACCCCTAAAGTTGCGAGGCGGGATTCTGCTATCATTCCTCATTATGAGTAGAGTATGTTCGATGAATTCATTCAATCAACACGACTTCCACGCCCGTCGGGACCGCGCCGTGCGGATTGTCTTCGGATATTCTTGAGCGACCGATATGGCAGCTTCAACTCTACGGCGGTGAACAGGAACGCCTGAAGGCGGCGTTATCGTCACGGACCGGCGGGCGCCTATCGGACGAAGCAGGCGCCGCCCTTGCGGATCACGGTCGAGCAGAACGCCGCGGCGTCGGCGCGGGTGACGAAACCGGTGACCAGGGCGCGGTGGACCGTCCGGTCGCCGACCTGCACCGCCTTGACCTGCCCCTCAAGGCCGGGGCCGATCAGGGCCGCCAGACCCTTCAGGGCGCGTCGGGCGTCGGCCGGGCTCTTGACCGCGCCGACCTGCACCGAAACGCCGCCGGCCGGTGGGCGTCGTCCGGCTGAGGCCGGCTTCACGCTCGGCGGCGGGCTCGGGGACGAGGGCCTGGGCGCGGCTTGCGGCGGCGCGACCACGGGCGCGGCGGGCGCGGACGCCGGGGCCGCCGAAGGGGCCTGCGCGAATGTCGAGGCCGGTGTCGGCGTCGCGGCTTCCGGATCGCCTCTGGGATGGACGGCGGTCACGATCGGCGCGTCGGCGGAGACGGGAGGCGCCGGCGGCGACCTCGAGACCGACGGCGCCGGTGCGATGGCCGGCGTCAGGACGGGCGCCTTGGCGGCAGGGGGGGCGTTGACGGCGACCGGCGGCTTCGCGACCGGCGGCCTGGGCGCGACCCTTGGCGGCGGGGCCTCGTCCGGCGGGTCCTGGCGGGCCAGGGTCGTCCGCGGCGTCGAGCGGCAGACGGTCCGCACCACATCGGCCATATAGGCGTCCTCGGACGGCTGGACCCAGCCGCCGGGCACGTTGCGAAGCTGGCCGACGCCCTTCAGATTCGGGACGCTGAACACCTCCATCTCGACCACGCGGTCCCGTCGGGTTTCGCAATTGATCTCGACCACCGACCGCATCGACCGATAGCCGAGCCGCTCGGCGGCTTCCTCGTCGACGATCTCGCCCTGCAGTCGCACCTTGTCCGCGGGATTGCGGGAGGCCAGGGCTTCACGGTCGCGAATCGCGACCACCATGCCGGGTTTCACCGAGACGACCCAGCTGCGCGGCAGGCCCGTCCGGGTGGCGAAGACGTCGATCATGGCCTTCGGAGGCCCGGCCTGCGCGACCGAGGCGCCGGCCTGGGCGAGGCAGGCCACCAGGGCTGTGGCCCCGGCGAGGCGGCCTGCGACGCGGCGCGCGCCGCGACCGGCGAGCGGGGAAGAGCCAGACATCGTCCCTCTATGCAATCCGAAGCAGGGGCAGGCTAGCGGCTTCGGCGGGGCGGACGCCAGAGCTTCCTGCGGGGCGGCGGCGATTCCGGCGCGCGAGCCCTTGGCGCATCCTCTGGCCTGCCCTTGGGGCAATTGTGCCAGCTAGTCTGACTGCTCGAAATCGGAGGCCCTCACCTTGCAGACCTTGAACGACCGCACCCCCGTCCTGATCGGTGTCGGCCAGGCCGCCGAACGTCCGCAGGACGCCGACTATCGCGCGCTTTCTCCCGTGGCGCTGGCCGCCGAGGCGGCGCGCCGGGCGCTGGAGGACGCCGGCGCCACCGGCGACCTGGCCGCCGCCATCGACACCATCGCCGCGATCCGGCAGTTCGAGATTTCGACGCCGGCCGCCAAGCCGCCCTTCGGGGCGTCCAACAATTTCCCGCGCTCGGTGGGGGCCCGGGTCGGGGCCGCGCCGCGCCGCGCGGTCCTGGAGATCACCGGAGGCCAGGGGCCGCAGCGCCTGGTGGGGGAATTCTGCGCCGCCATCGCCGCCGGCGAGGCCGAGGCCGTGATGCTGGTGGGCTCGGAGGCCATGTCCACCGTCCTGCACCTGCAGGCCAAGGGCGAAACTCCCGACTGGTCTGAAACCGTCGAGGGCGATCTCGAGGACCGCGGATACGGGCTGGAGGGCATGTTCACGCCAAGCCTGCTGCGCCACCGCATCCGCGGGGCGATCCCCGCCTACGCCCTGTTCGAGAACGCCCGCCGCGGGCGGCTGGGCCAGGACCGGGCGACCTACGCCCGGGCCATGGGCGAGCTTTTCGCGCCCTTCACCGAGGTCGCCGCCAGGAACCCCTACGCCGCCGCGCCCGTCGTCCGGTCGGCGGCGGAGCTGATCGAGGTGAACGAGCGCAACCGCATCGTCGCCGACCCCTTCACCCGCATGCTGGTGGCCCGCGACCAGGTGAACCAGGCCGCCTGCGTGATCCTGACCTCGGTCGGCAAGGCCAAGGCGCTTGGCGTGCCGCAGGACCGCTGGGTGTACCTGCATGGCGAGGGCGACGCCAACGAGCTGACCATCATGGAGCGGCCGGACATCTCGGCCAGCCCCCAGTCCATCGCCGCCGGCAAGCTGGCGCTCGACCTGGCGGGGAAGGGCGTGGCCGACATGGCCCTGTTCGACTTCTACAGCTGCTTCCCGATCGCGGTGTTCAACATGCTGGACGGCCTCGGCATGGCGCCGGACGACCCGCGGGGCCTGACCCTGACCGGCGGCCTGCCCTATTTCGGCGGCGCCGGGAACAACTATTCCATGCACGCCATCGCCGAGATGGTCGCGGCCCTGCGCGCGCGGCCGGGAGCCTACGGGTTCGTGGGCGCCAACGGCGGCATGCTGTCGAAGTACGGGGCGGGGGTCTATTCCACCGAACCCGCCGACTGGAGCCGGCCGCAGGCCCGCCGCGGCAAGGTCCCGGAGGCCCACGTTCCCGGCCTGGAACTGGACGCCGCCGAAGGCCCGGCGAAGCTGGAAACCTTCACCATCGTCCCGCACCGGGATGGCGACGTCGTGGTGGCGATCGGGCGGCTGGACGGGTCGGGCCGCCGCTTCGCGGCCAACCAGGCCGAGGGCGACACGGCGACGCTGGACGCGGCCCGGTCGCGTGACCCCTTGGGCCGCAGCCTGACGGTTCGCACCGACGACCAGGGCCTCAACCGCTTCGTCTTCGCCGACTAGGTCTGCGGAGGCCTGGGTGTCCCGCTCGACAACCAGGGCTCCGCATTTTCCGGGACCAGCGCCGTGCGGACCGCAGGCAGCGCCGCGGGCGCCCCGCGCTTGAAGTCATGCAGGTTGGTGACGGGCCGCGGGAGTTCGCCATGCCCGGGCCACCCCGCGCGGCCAACCGACTTCAGGGCGTCGACGAAGCTGTCGCGCCAGCTGTCGACGTCCTCGCGCCGGATATTCTGGAACATGCTTCGCCACCGCGCCTGGCGCTCGCCCCGGTCCATGGACAAGGCGCGCTTGAGCGCGTCGGCGATCTCTTCCGGGCTGTTGGGATTGACCAGCACCGCGTCCTTGAGCTGGTCGGCGGCGCCGGCGAAGCGCGACAGGACCAGCACCCCCGGATCCTCCGGGTCCTGGGCGGCGACGAACTCCTTGGCGACAAGGTTCATGCCGTCCCGCAGAGGCGTGACCAGCCCGACCTTGGCGGCGCGGTAGACTCCGGCCAGTTCGTCGCGGCGGTAGTTCCGGTTCACGTATCGAACCGGATTCCAGTCGATGTCGGCATACTCGCCGTTGATGCGACCGGAGAGGGAATCGAGGCGGGCGCGGATTTCCTGATAGGAATCCACGGCGTCCCGCGACACCGGCGCGATCTGCAGCATCAGGACCTCGCGCCGCATGTCCGGATTGTCGGCCAGGAAGCGCTCGAACCCCAGGAACCGCTCCTCCAGTCCCTTGGAATAGTCCAGCCGGTCGACGCCGACGATCAGCCGGCGGAAAGCCGTGTGGGCCATCATGATGTCGTAGGTGCGCAGCGCGCTGGGACTGTCGACCATCCGGGCGAATTCGTTGGCGTCCAGGCCGATGGGGAAGCTCTCCACCCGCACCGTGCGGCCGAAGGCGCGCAGGTGGGTGTCGGAGACCTTGGCGCCCTCGGCCTCGGTCAGCACATATTCCTCGAAGGCCTGGCGGTAGTCCGGCGTCTGGAAGCCCACCATGTCGAAGTCGAACAGGGCCGAGACCAGCTCCCGGTGCCGGGGCAGGGTGACCATCAGCTGGTGCGCCGGCCAGGGGGTATGCAGGAAGAAGCCGATCCGGTTGCCGACCCCCAGCCGGCGCAGCTCCCGCGCCAGGGGGATCAGGTGGTAGTCCTGCACCCAGATGATGTCGTCCGCGGTCAGCAGCGGCGCGAGC
>DASUIJ010000464.1:0-7201 GCA_036279815.1 Phenylobacterium sp.
CGGGCCTCGGCGTCGACCCAGCTCATCCCCTCGGCGTCCGTGCGCGCGTTCCAGGTACGCATGCCGACGATCCAAGGCACGAATTCCGGATAGCGCTCCACGTCGCCGACCAGGGCGTAGAGCTGGTCGGGCGTGTAGGACAGGAGCCTGGTGACGTGATGGCGCAAGGGGCCGCTAAGCCGCCGCGTCCTTGGCGAGGCGCGCGGCCTTCAGCTTGGCGAAGTCCTCGCCCGCATGGTGCGACGAGCGGGTCAGCGGGCTGGCGGAGACCATCAGGAAGCCCTTGGCCCGGGCGATTTCCTCATAGGCGCGGAATTCCTCCGGCGTCACGAAGCGGTCAATCGCGGCGTGCTTGCGGGTCGGCTGCAGGTACTGGCCGATGGTCAGGAAATCCACGCCGGCGGACCGCATGTCGTCCATCACCTGCATGACCTCTTCCTTGGCCTCGCCCAGCCCGACCATCAGTCCGGACTTGGTGAACTGGGTGGGGTCGCGCTCCTTGACCCGCTCCAGCAGGCGCAGGGAGTTGTAGTATCGAGCGCCCGGCCGGATCGACAGGTAGAGCCGCGGCACGGTCTCGAGGTTGTGGTTGAACACGTCAGGCCTGGAGTCGATCACCAGCTCGGCCGCCGCGACGGGCTTGCGCAGGAAGTCCGGGGTCAGGATCTCGATGGTCGTCTGGGGGGCGGCTTCGCGGATCGCCCGCACGACGGCGGCGAAGTGGGCCGCACCGCCGTCGGCCAGGTCGTCGCGGTCCACCGAGGTGATGACCACGTGCTTCAGCCCCATCCTGGCGACGGCGTCGGCGACCCGGGCGGGCTCGGTGGCGTCCAGCGGATTGGGCTTGCCGGTGGCGACGTTGCAGAACGAGCAGGCCCGCGTGCAGATCTCGCCCATGATCATCATGGTGGCGTGGTTCTGACTCCAGCACTCCCCGATGTTCGGGCAGGCGGCCTCCTCGCACACCGTCGTCAGGCCGTGTTCCTTCACGATCGCGCGGGTGGCGTTGTAGCCGGGAGAGCCGGGCGCCCGGACGCGCAGCCACTCGGGCTTGCGCAGCATGGGCGTGTCGGGCCGGGCCTGCTTTTCAGGGTGGCGCGGCCGCGCGCCGGTGAGGGTGTCGATGACCGTCGCCATGGTCCCTAGATCGTCCCTCGGGGGCTTCGGATCAAGCTTGGAATGCGCGCGGGTTGCGCAAGCTTTGCGATCCGGGCTCATAAGGGCGGATGGCCCGCGCCCGCCTCGCCGCCCTGCTGTTCCTCCTGCTGGCCGCCTGCAATCGCGAAGGCGCGACCGGACCTTTCGCCGAAAGCCGCACCCCGCCGGACCTCGGGCCACGGTTCTTCGCGCCGGAGGGCTGGGCCTGGGGCTATGTGCAGGTGGGCCGCAATCCGCCGCAGCGTTACGGGGTGGCGAGCACCTGGAGGGTCCCGCGGGCCGACGTGGTGGTCCTGCCCGGATACGGCGAGAGCGCCGAGACCTGGTTCGAGACCGCCCGCGAGCTGACACGGAGCGGCTATTCGGTCTGGGTGCTGGACCGGGCCGGCCAGGGCGGATCGGGGCGCTACGCCCTGCCCCGCGACCTGGTTCATGCGCCGAGCTTCGATCCCGACGTCGCGGCGCTGAAAGCCCTGGTCCGCGTGGTGGTCCGGCCGCGCTCCGGCGCGCCGCTGATCCTGATGGGACATGCCGAGGGCGCCGTCGTCGCCTTGCGGGCGACGGAGACCGGCCTCGCCGCCGACGGCCTGATCCTGTCCTCGCCGAAACTGGGGACAGAGGCACCCGCGAAAGGCATGGCGGCGCGGATTCCGGGGCTCGACCAGCTGCCGGGCCCCGGATGGAAGCCCTGGAGCCGCGGCCAACCCGACGATTTCGCGCGGGGCCTCACCCACGATCCGTGGCGCGGCGCCGTCAGCAAGGCCTGGCAGACCGCCAACCCAGACCTGCGCGCCGCGGGGCCCAGTCTGGGATGGCGGCGCGCCTTCGCCCGGGCGAGCCGGGACGCGGTTCGGGACGCCGGCGCCGCGCGGACGTCGGCGCTGATGCTCAGGACGAGCGACGACGCCCCCAAGGTCGCGGCGCTGTGTGGAGCGATGCCCGCCTGCCGCGACGATCCGATCAAGGGCGCCCGGCCCGCCCTGCACCTGGAGGCCGATCCCTGGCGGCGGCCCTGGCTCGCGGCCGTCCAGACTTTCGTGGCCGGAAAGGTCGACGCCGCGCGATCCGTGGGCGGTTCCGCCACGCCCGGGGATTCCCAGGCTTCGTCAGAGACTTCGGGCGACACCCCGCGACGGGCGGACTGAGAACGGCTCACGGTCTGTAACGTATCTTTTCATTGCCCGGGCCGGACGATACGCTGTCGCCAAGAAGTCCGGTGAAACGGACGGGGAGGTTTCCGCCTTTGTCGCGTTCATTCGATCCGCGCGAGTCCGATCACTCGTTATTCGAGGCTCTGCTCGCCGCGCGCGCCAGGTTTGGCGCCAAGAAGCTGATCCTGGAGGACCAGGACCGTAATCCGCTCAGCTATACCGACATGATCCGGGCGGCCTTCGCCCTGGGCCGGAAGATCGCGGCCATGACCTCCAAGGGCGAGCGGGTGGGCGTGATGCTGCCGGCCAGCGTCGGGGCCGTGGTCACGTTCTTCGCCCTGCACGCCTTCGGCCGCGTGCCCACCATGCTGAACTTCACGGCCGGCATCCGGAACCTGAAGGCGGCCTGCGAGCTGGCGGGCGTGAAGCGGGTGCTGACCGCCAACAAGTTCATCGAACAGGGCAAGCTGCACGACCTGGTCGACGCCCTGGAGACGGTGGCGATCGTCACCTACCTGGAAGACGTGCGCGAGAGCGTTGGCCTGGCGGACAAGCTGTTCGCCGCCGCCGCAGCCGCCCTGCCCGGCCCGTTCCTGACCAAGAGCAGGGGCTCCGACCCGGGCGTGATCCTGTTCACCTCCGGCAGCTTCGGCGTGCCCAAGGGCGTGGTCCTGAGCCAGGGCAACCTGGTGGCCAACGTCCAGCAGATCGCCGCCCACATCCCGCTCGACCCCAGCTGGGTGATGTTCAACCCGCTGCCGACCTTCCACTGCTTCGGCCTGACCGGCGGCGTGCTGCTGCCGATCCTAACCGGGATGAAGGCGTTCGAGTATCCGTCGCCCCTGCACGTCAAGCAGATCCCCCCGCTGCTGAAGGACTCCAAGGCCTCGATCCTGCTGGCCACCGACACCTTCGTGAACCAGTACGCCCGCGTGGCGGAGCGCGATGAGAAGGCGGGCCTGAAGTTCATCGTCTGTGGTGCTGAAAAGGTTCGTGAAGAGACCCACAACCTGATCCTTGAGCGGTTCGGGAATGTGCCGGTGCTCGAAGGCTACGGCGCCACCGAGGCGGCGCCGGTGATCGCGGTCAACAAGCCCACGGACAACCGCCGCGGCACGGTGGGCGGCCTGCTGCCGGGCGTCGAGACCCGGCTGGAGTCCGTCGAGGGCATCCCCGGCGGCCGGCTCTACGTGCGCGGGCCCAATGTGATGTCAGGCTATCTCGCCGCCGACGGCTCGGTGGAGGCCCCGGCAGACGGCTGGCACGACACCGGCGACGTGGTGGACATCACCCACGACGGCTGGATCAAGATCCTCGGCCGGGTCAAACGCTTCGCCAAGGTGGGCGGCGAGATGGTCTCCCTGACCGCCGCCGAGGACCTGGCCGTGGCGGTCTGGCCGCAATCGCGCCACGCGGTGATCTCCATCCCCGATCCCAAGAAGGGCGAGCGGCTGATCCTGGTCACCGACCAGCGGGACGCCGAGTCCACCGCCCTCGTGGCCCACGCCCAGTCCATCGGCGCGCCGGAGCTGGCGGTGCCCCGCAAGATCATCAAGGTGCCCGAAGTACCCGTCCTGGGCACCGGCAAGACCGACTATGTGGCCATCCAGCGGATGGTCGAGGCGGAAGGCCGACGCGCGGCCTGATCCTTGCCCCGGGGAGCTATCCGATGCCCAATCTCGACATGTGGTCGCCGAGGGTGCTGAGCCTGCTGCGGATCGTCGCGGCGCTGCTGTTCATGGAACACGGGCTGATGAAGGCCTTCGGCTTTCCCGCGCCGCAGCCGGGCGCCCCCGATCCCCTGCCGATTCTGCTGGTCGCGGCGGCCTGGATGGAGATCGTGGGCGGCGCACTGCTCGCCCTGGGTCTGTTCACGCGCCCGGTGGCGTTTCTGCTCTCCGGCCAGATGGCGGCGGCCTATTTCCTGGCCCATGCGAGCAAGGGCTTCTATCCGGCGTTGAACGGCGGCGAAGCCGCGGTCCTGTTCTGCTTCACCTTCCTCTACCTGGCCGTGGCCGGCGGCGGGGAATGGAGCCTCGACGCCCAGGTCCGCAAGCGGCCCTGACGCCGCCTCAGATGTGCAGGACCTTGCCGAACGCATCGAGCGCGGACTCGTGCATGGCCTCGCTCATGGTCGGATGGGGATAGACGGTGGCGTGCAGCTCCGCCTCGGTGGCTTCCAGGGTCATGGCCAGCACATAGCCCTGGATCATCTCGGTGACCTCGGCGCCGATCATGTGGGCGCCGATCAGGGCTCCGGTCTTGCCGTCGAACACCGTCTTCACGAAGCCGTCCAGCTCCCCCGAGGCGATGGCCTTGCCGTTCACGCGGAAGGGGAAGCGGCCGACCTTGACCTCGATCCCCTGCGCCTTGGCCTGGGCTTCGGTGAGGCCGACGGAGGCGATCTGGGGTGTGGAATAGGTGCAGCCCGGGATCGGCGAGGTCAGGTTTGCGGGCTTGAGACCGGCGATGTGCTCGATGCAGTGGACGCCTTCGTGGCTGGCCTTGTGCGCGAGCCAGGGCGGACCGGCCACGTCGCCGATGGCGTAGAGGCCGGGAACGCCAGTCGCGCCATGGCCATCGGTGACGATGTGGGTCTTCTCGACCTTCACGCCCAGGGCTTCCAGGCCCAGATCCTCGACATTGCCCACGATGCCGACCGCGACGATGGCCACGTCGGCGGTGAGGGTCTCGGTCTTGCCGCCGGCCTCCAGCTCGATGGAGACGCCGGTCTTTGACCTGGAGAGTTTCTTGACGCCGACGCCGACCCGGAACTTCAGCCCGCGTTTCTCGAAAGCCTTGTGGGCGGCCTTGGAGACTTCCTCGTCCTCCACCGGCAGGATGCGCGGCAGGGCTTCGATCACGGTCACGTCCGAGCCCAGCGCCCGGTAGAAGCTGGCGAACTCGATGCCGATCGCGCCGGAGCCGATGACGATCAGCGACTTGGGCGCGGCCTTGGGCGTCAGCGCCTCGCGATAGGTCCAGACCCGATCGCCGTCCGGCTCCAGGCCGATGGCGGGGATAGTGCGGGCCCGCGCTCCGGTGGCGAGGATCACATGCCTGGCGGTGACCGTGCGCACGCCGCCCGCCTTGAGCGCCACCAGGACCTTGGGCGCGCCCGTCCCCTTCTCCAGCTTCGCCGTGCCCTCGATCACCTCGATCTTGTGCTTCTTCATCAGGAAGCCGACGCCGGAATTCAGTTGGGCGGCGACCTTGCGCGAACGCTCGACGATGCCGGCGAAATCGAAGCTCGCCTTCTCCACCTTCAGACCATAGTCGCCCAGGTGGCCGAGCTGTTCATAGACCTCGGCCGACTTCAGCAGGGCCTTGGTGGGGATGCAGCCCCAATTGAGGCAGATGCCGCCCAGCACCTCGCGCTCGACGATGGCGGTCTTCAGGCCCAGCTGGCTGGCGCGGATGGCGGTGACATAGCCGCCGGGGCCGGAGCCGATGATGATGACGTCGAAATCCATGGTCGGGTCCTCAGACGATCATCGTGATCGGGTCTTCGATCAGCGTCTTGAAGGCCTGCAGCCAGCGCGCGCCGATGGCGCCGTCGACCACGCGATGATCGCAGGTGAGCGTGACGGACATGACGGTGGCGATGGCGAGCTGATCGCCCTTGACGACCGGCCGCTTCTCGCCGGCGCCGACCGAGAGGATCGCGCCCTGCGGCTCGTTGAGGATCGAGGAGAACGACCTGACCCCGAACATGCCCAGATTGGAGACCGAGAAGGTGCCGCCCTGGAATTCCTCGGGCTTCAGTTTCCGGGTGCGGGCGCGCTCGGCCAGGTCCTTGGCCTCCCTGGCGATCTGGGCCAGGCCCTTGAGCTCGGCCTGGCGGATGATCGGGGTGATCAGTCCATTCTCCAGGGCCACCGCCATGGCGATGTCGGCGTGATGGTGCATGGCGATGCCGTCCGGCGAATAGGAGGCGTTGGCTTCCGGCACCTGCATCAGGGCGATGGCGGCGGCCTTGATCACCAGGTCGTTGACGCTGACCTTGACGCCCTGTTTCTCGAGCATGGCGTTGATCTTGACCCGCGCGGCCAGGAGACCGTCGATCTCCAGGTCCAGGTTCAGCGGGAAGTGCGGCACGTCGCGGAAACTGTCGGTCAGCCGCCGGGCCACGGTCCTGCGCATGCCGTCCAGCGGCACGAGGTCGTAGGAGCCGTCGGGAATGCCCAATTGGGCCAGGGACGGCACGGGGCGCGGGGCGGCGGCGGCGGCAGTCGGGGCGGCCGAGGGGCGACCTGGCCGGGCGGCCTCCACATCCGCCTTGATGATGCGGCCGTGCGGACCCGAGCCCTGCACGCCGGAAAGGTCGAGGCCCTTCTGCTCTGCGAGTCGGCGGGCCAGCGGCGAGACGAAGATGCGCTCGCCGGCGGGCCTGGGCGCGGGCGCGGCCTGGGCGGGCCTGGGAGCCTCGACCCTGGCCGGCGGCGCGGCGGCGGCTTCCGCCTTGGGCGCTTCAGGGGCCTTGGCGACCGGCGCGGGGGCCTCACCCTCGCCTGACAGCTTGGCGATGGGGGTGTTGACCTTGACCTCCTCGGTCCCTTCCGGAACCAGGATATCCTCGACCACACCCTCGTCGACGGCCTCCACCTCCATGGTGGCCTTGTCGGTCTCGATCTCGGCGATCACGTCGCCGGACTTCACCACATCGCCCTTCTTCACATGCCACTTGGCAAGCGTGCCCTCCTCCATCGTCGGAGACAGGGCGGGCATCAGGATATCAATCGACATGGGCGGACCTTCTCAGGCGCTCGGGCTGGTTTCGACCAGGACTGTCGGCGTCCAGCGCGCCTTGCGCCGGGCCAGACGTTCCTCGTCGGTTTCATCGTCATAGACGCTGGGTTCGGGGGCGCGGCCGTCGAAGGCCTCGAGGTCGA
>DASUIJ010000465.1:0-14716 GCA_036279815.1 Phenylobacterium sp.
GAAGCGCCGGACGCTGCCGAAGCCCGAGGCCATGGCCACCTCGGCCATGGGCAGGCGGGTCTGGTGGATCAGCTGCTTGGCCAGCAGCACCCGCCGGGTCTGGGCGACGGCTACCGGTGAGGCGCCCAGGTGCTGGCGGAACAGGCGGCGCAGCTGCCGCTCGCCGACTCCCAGCCGGTCGGCCAGGGCTTCGACGTCGCCAGTGTCCATGGCGCCCTGTTCGATCAGGGTGAGGGCGCGCGAGACGGTGTTGGAGGTTCCCTTCCACGAGCCCAGGTCCGGCGAGGTCTCCGGCCGGCAGCGCAGGCAGGGCCGGAACCCCGCCTCCTGGGCGGCGGCGGCCGATGGATAGAACCGGATGTTCTCACGGTTGGGCGTCCGCGCCGGGCAGACCGGACGGCAATAGATTCCCGTGGTCTTGACCGCGCCGAAGATACGGCCGTCCAGACGGGCGTCGCGCATCGTGAAGGCGCGGTAGCAGGCGTCGTCGTCCAGGTCCATGCGGCCATGATCGGCCTGTAGCGCCGCGATGTCTCGCGGTTTTCGGACATTGTCGGCCCTGCCGGCAACAGGCTTCAGCCGCCAGTCAGCCGGTTCTGGCCCGATGAACCGGACCGGAACGGCGGCGTGCGCAGCTCAACCATCTGTACGGGAACATGCCGAATCCCTGAGATTCCATGGCGATCCTACAGCAGCGTCTCCGCCACATACTGACGCTTGTTCTACCTCGGATTGAATCTTTGAGCACCCGTCCCGAATGCCCTTTATTTTTCATAAGTAGTCTTTATCATTCTCTTAACGCGCACCTGGCTGTTCGCGCGCGGTAAATCACGCTTTGCATATCACGCCGCTTCGTGAATTGCGGAACTGGATACCTGTGACATGGAGACGTCTTCATTCGCAGCCTCGATTGTTGGGTTGATACCTCAGCTTCGGGCCTATGCAATGTCACTCACAAGATCGTCTGCGAAATCGGATGATCTTGTTCAAGACACATTGATGCGCGCATGGGCTTATCGCAGTTCGTTTGCGAAGAACGCCGACTTGAAACCTTGGTTATTCAAGATCCTAAGGACGCAACTATACGATTCATTCGCACACACAGATCTGATGGTTGAGGATGTTGACGGTCGTTTTGCTGAAGCACTTAGCTTTCCTCCCGATCAGGACTGGCATGCATCCTATAACGAACTGCTCATCGCCCTCGAACACCTGAGCCGGGAAACCCGTGAGGCCGTGATACTCGTCCTCGCCGCCGGCTTCACCTACGAAGAAGCCGCTCATGTGTGCGGCTGCCCGGTGGGCACGATGAAGAGCCGCGTGAGCCGGGGGCGGGAACAACTGGTCCATCTCCTCGAGCCGCAGCCCGACCCCGGGGACGGGTCGCCCTCCGTCGCGCGGCGTGGAGCTGCAGCCGGCGGCCGGAGATCGGCCCTGGCCGCCTCACCCGGACACCTTGCCCCAACAGCACTGGACATCAGATGAGCTGGCACTTCACCGGAGCCATGAGCCCCGCACGTTTGGCAGGAAGCCTGTGCGCGACCGCCGTCGTCATCGGTACGCCGGCGTACGCCTCCGAGACCTCTGCGCAGATCGCCCGGATTCAAGCCGAGATCGACGCCCAGGCCCAGCTCATCTCCGACCAGAACCGCCAATTGACGGAACAGCGGGCCCTCATCGACGCCCAGGCGGGCGAGATCGAGAAGCTGAAGGACATCCGCGATCAGATTCTCGCGGAAATCCGCGGCGGGCAGCGGGCCGCTGCGGGCGCCGTCGGAATGCCGGCGACGGGCCAGCTTGCGGCGGTTCAGGCGCCGCAGGGCGTGGAAGGTCTTCCCGCGCGGCCGGTCGGCGAAGCTCCGCCGGCGCCGCGCCAGGAACTGGCGGAGGTGGCCGCCATACCGCAGGGCATGGGCGTGCTCACCCCGAAGGGAACGTTCATCGTGGAGCCCTCGTTCGAGTTCACCCGATCCAGCGCCAACCGCCTGGTCTTCCGCGGTGTGGAGATCGTCCCCGGCGTTCAGCTCGGGGTTATCGACGCCAATGACGCCGACCGCGACTCCCTGGTCGGCGTCCTGGCCGCGCGCTACGGCGTCGGGGACCGGCTGGAGGTCGAGGCCCGGGTTCCGTACGTGTACCGGCACGACCGGGTCACCACCCTGGCGCAACGCGACGCCAGCGTCACGCGCACGACCACGCTGGAAGCCCAGGACATCGGCGATGTGGAGTTCGCCGCCCGCTATCAGGTCAGCCAGGGCCTTCCCGGCAAACCCATCTTCGTCATCAACGGACGGGTCAAGCCGCCGACCGGCAAGAGCCCCTACGACGTGAACTATGACGAATTCGGCGTCGCCACGGGCCTGGCGACAGGGTCCGGCTTCTGGGGCGTGGAGCTGGGCGGCACCATGCTCTATCCGACCGATCCCGCTGTCATCTTCGCCAGCCTGAGCTACCTCTACAACGCGCCCAGGAACATCAACAAGACCATCGGTACGGTGCCCGTCGGCGAGGTCGATCCGGGCGATTCCATCAATGGCAGCATCGGCTTCGGCCTGTCGCTCAATCCCCGCTTCTCGGTCTCGTTCGGCTACAGCCACAGCTACATCTTCGAGACCCGGTCCGAACTTGGCGCGACGACCCAGCACTCCAATGCGCTGCAGGTGGGCGCCATGCAGATGGGGATGTCCTTCCGCCTGACGCCGCGAATGACCTTGAACGGGAATTTCGAATTCGGCGTGACCAGCGACGCCCCGGACATGCGCATGGTGATCCGCCTGCCTTACACCTTCTAGCCGGGGTTGGAGGGACGCCGGAGCCTCCGGGCGGGATGCTTGGCCGGGCGATACTATCGTGCGATCGCGTCGCGAAGGGCCGCCCCGAGGGCCGTCTGCAGCCTCAGATCCACGGCCTGCATGGCGATGGCCTGCTGCATCTGGGCGAACTGGGGAAGCGCCAGCGTGATCTCCGTCGATTGTCTGATGTCACGATTGTTGGCGTTGTTGATCACCAGCTGGCCGATATAGGCGCCGCTGACGCTGTGGGCGACGGCGGTGGCCCCTCCGTCGCCGGGGATGAGCAAGCCCTGGAGTTCGCCGTCGCCCTGGAGGACGACGCCGGATGATGCGGCTTTCGCGGCCAGGTCGGCTGTCGGCACGCCGAACTCAAGGGCCTCCACGGGTCCGTTGTCCGTCCAGGTCAGTCGGGTCTGAAGGGCGAGGCTGCCGTCGACGAAGGTGCGCACCACCGCCCCGAAACCGAACTCCACTCCGGTGGGAGTCTGAAGGCCGCCCCTCACCTCGTCGAGTTCGTCGAGCGACATCAGGGTCGCGCCTGCGAAGTCTTCGGCCGCCCGCGCCCCGGCCGGCGCGATGAAAAGGCCAAGCGCCGCCGCAACGACAAGGCCTATCGCTTTGGCCGGAAGGGATGAGGAGGTGTTCATCGGAATATCGGGTCGAGGGAAATGACGTTCGTGATCTGATAGATCGGCGGCAGTTCACGGGTGAACGCCGAGAGTGACGTATCCGTGAGCGGCCCGCCCAAAGGCGCAACCGCCCACGGACGCCACTCCTCCTCGCGATTGTAGGCAGCCGTCGTCTTGCTGCCGGCGTGTATGGCGAACACCACGCCATTCCAGATCCGCATGAATTCGGCGCGGCTGTAGACCTTCAGGCCGAGCGCCGGGTCGCCGATCAGCACCTCGTCGGAACGAACGCCCTTGACCACGACGAAATGCCGGTAGTTCCCGACCCGGACGACGACCAGGGCCGGCGCTTTCGCGGCGGCGAGCTGGTCGAAAGTCGCGCGGTAGCCGTCCGCGGCCATGCCGTGGGCTTCAAGATAGCGCTTCATGTCCAGAAGCGAGAACCCGACCTTCTGGATCTTGGCCTGGTCGCCATGCTCGTACATGGCGGCAAAGACCTCGGCCTCGTTCACGTCCAATCCGTAGTGATGCCGCAGCAGGGTGGCCAGCGCGGCCGAGCCGCAGCTGTAGTCGTATTGCTGGCGCACGACGGTCCGGAACGGGATTTCGCGCATGGAGACCACCTCCACGCGGAAGGATCCGCCGCCGCCGACCAGCCTGGCCTGCGCCGCCGCGGGTGAGGCGCCGGCGATCAGGACCGCCGTCGCCAGGGCGCCGGCGGCGCCGAGTCCGAAGATGGACGCCACCCGGGTCATTGCGGCCCGCTGGTGACGATGTTGACGCTGATCGTGCCCTGCAGGTTGCTGTTGTTTCCGGTGTTGATCACGAAATTGCCCACGCCTGTGAAGCCGGTGAGCGCGCTGGTCGAAAAGGCGACGTCGCCGGTGCGCATCGTGGCGGCGGTGACCGAATTTCCGCTGTTGGCGGCGCTGAGCTGCTGATCGGACAGGGCCGACGCGACGACGCCTTGCGCGCTTTCGGCCTCCATCGACTGGTCCGACAGAAGGGACGGTCCGGAAGGCGACGACAGCACCGCCGCCACCGCGGCGGTGTCCGCTGCCGCAGCGTCAGCCGGGGCGCTCTGCGCGAACGCCGGCGGGCCCGACGCGCATGCGACGACAAGGGCCACGATGGTTGGAAGACTACGCATCGGGAATCTCCGAAGGAGGTTCGCTGAGGATGATCACTCCCGGCCCGGCGCTGGGGTTGGGACGCCGGGCCGGGAGCACGACCGCCGCTAAGGCGCGGTGCCGAAGGAGATTCCAGCGTTCGCGGCAAGCGAGGTCGCCGCCTGGTTCAGAGACCCGACGCCGGTATTGGCGCTGGAGGTCTGAATCCCGGCGAAGCTGGCGAAGGCGCCGCCGCTATTGCCGATCGCGCCCGTCGTCCAGCTTCCGGAAAGATCGCCGTCATACGACACGTTGATGCCGGTCACGGTCGCATCGAGTTCCTGCTTTGAAAGAGTCAGGGTGTGAATAGAGTTGTCGACGTTATTGGAATCCTTGACGTTGTAGGAGTCCTTGACGTTATAGGAGTCCTCGGTGCTGGTCTTGGTGTTCACCGAACTGTCGGAATTGTAGGAATCGGCAATCTTGGAATTGTTCGAATCCGTGGCGTTTCCGGAGTCCCTATTGTGGACGGAGTTGTCCGTATTGTAGGAATCCTTGTTTCTCGTCTTGGTGGTCACCGAGTTGTCAGTGTTGAAGGAGTCCTCATTCTTCGTGCTGACCGAGTTGTCGGTTGACGTCTTGGTGTCCGTCACCGTCTTGGTGTTCACGGAGTTGTCCGTATTGTAGGACTTGTCATTCTCGGTCTTGGTCGAGGTCGAGCTGTCCGACTTCGAGTTGTTGGAATCCGAGGTCGTGGTCGCGGTGGATGTTCCGTCGCCTGCGACGACGGCGGCTGTGACCAGGTTGTCGTCGACCTGGACGTCCAACGCCGCCGCGGACGTCGCCACCACTGCAGCAAACACGAAGGCCGATGCAGAGGTCAATAGCTTGCAGTTCATGGTTACCCTCCCAGGCAACGAGTTGTGTGGCAGGAGGGCCATCCCCTCCCCACAACCCAATACCGGGATTGGTCAGTATTGGTTCGGATCACGTATCCGTGATATCGACCGAAAGCTCATGTGGCTGGAAGCGAAACCATTATCAGAAAACGACTGCTCGCCCAGTCAGGTCCCGACTTGCAGAGCACCTTGCGGCGAACTCTAGAATTCGAGCACGATCTTGCCGAAGTGCTCGCCGCCGCGCATCGCCTCGAAAGCCGCCTTGGCCTCGGTCCAGGGGAAGACCTTGTCCACCACCGGCCGGATCTTGTGCAGTTCGATCGCCCGGCACATGGCCTCGAACATCTCGCGTGAACCCACCGACAACCCCTGCATCTTCGCGCTGTTGCCGATCAGGACGGCCGGGTTGATCCCCTCGGCGCCGCCCGCCACCACGCCGATGATGGCGATATGGCCCCCGATCCGCACGGCCCGCAGGCTCTGCTGGATCGTGCCCGCGCCGCCGACCTCCATGACGAAGTCCGCGCCGACCCCGCCGGTCGCCGCCCGCACCGGCCCCGACCATTCCGGGGTCTGGCGATAGTTGACCAGGTGGTCCGCGCCCAGCGCCTTGGCCCGCGCCAGCTTCTCGTCGGAGGACGAGGTGATCACCGTGCGATAGCCCGCCGCCTTGGCGAACTGCAGGCCGAAGATCGAGACCCCGCCGGTGCCCTGCAGCACCACCGTGTCCCCGGGCTCCAGCCGCGCGTCCACGAACAGGCCGCGCCATGCGGTCAAGGCCGCGCAGGCCAGGGTCGAGACCTCCAGGTCCGTGAGAAAGTCCGGAACCCTGGACACGCCCTCCTGGCTGAACACCTGCAATTCCGCCCCGGCGCCGGGGATCGGGAAGCCCAGCGCGCTCGACAGTTTCTCCAGGGTCGGCCGTCCGGCGTTCCAGTTCTGGAAGAACAGGGTGGAGACCCGGTCGCCCGGCGCCACCCGCGTCACGCCCTCGCCCACCGCCTCGACCACGCCGCATCCGTCGGAGAACGGCGTGATCGGCCCGCTGGCCGCGGGGCCGCGACCGTAGACGCCGTTCACCATCAGGTGGTCGCGATAGTTCAGCGATACGGCCTTCATGCGCACCAGCACCTGGCCCGGTCCCGCCTTCGGCTCGGGCCGCTCGACGACCTTCAGGTGGTCCAGTCCCCACGGTTCGACGACTTCCAGCGCGCGCATCCGCGTTTCTCCCTCATCTTGCCTCAAGGCATACAGACCTTCCCGCGCGCCCCGGCAAGACTGTCGTGGCGTCACTTGCCTCGCGAGCGCCACATCCTTGGGCGAGGCTCGCCGCATGACCCAACCTCGCCTGCTCGTCTGTGGTTTCGGCCCCTTCCCCGCCGCCCCCCTCAACCCCTCGTCCGCCGTGGTCGAGGCTCTCGCGGCCGCGGAATGGTCGCCGGAGGGAGTCGACACCAACTATCTGGCCCTGCCGGTGTCCTGGTCGGGCTCGGTCAGGCGCGTTCACGACGCCCTGCGCGAGCGGCCGGCCGACGCCGTGCTGGTGGTCGGCGTCTCCACGTCGGCCGACGCCTTCCGGGTCGAGGTCCTGGGCCGCAACCGCGCCTCGCGCGTCCTGCCCGACCAGGAGGGCGCGCTCTGGACGGCGCCGGTGATCGCCGCCGACGGCCCGGGCGCGATCGCCTCCACCGCGCCCGCCGAGGAGGTGCTGGACGCGCTGATCCGGGCCAATCAGCCGGCCCGGCTGTCCGACGACGCCGGCGACTACCTCTGCAACTTCACGCTCTACAGCCTGCTGGCGGCCCAGGCCGCGCCCGCCGTGGGATTCCTGCATGTGCCCCAGGCCCGGGAATGCGCCGACGACGCCAGTTTCGACCTGGCCGATATCGAACGCGGGATCCGCGCCGCCGCCACCGCCTGCGCCTCGGCCATCAGCCGTCCAGACGTTTCACGCCGTACAGCCTGAGCGCGCCCAGCAGGCCCAGGAGCGACATGGCCGTCATGGCCAGGTAGCCCTTGGCGCCCCACTGGTCGTACAGCGCGCCCGACGCGATGGTCGCCAGGCCGCTCAGCACCCCGCCGGACAGCGCCGAATTCACCAGCTGCGCGCTCGACGCGTTCCGCGGCGTGGACAGCCGCTCCACCAGCTGCAGCGACGCCACGAAGGTCGCCGCAAAGCTCAGGGTGTGCAGGATCTGGATCGGGAAGATCAGCCAGAGCGGCGGCGAGAAGGCCAGCGCCGTCCAGCGCGCCACGGCGGCGAGCCCGCCCAGGACCAGCAGGTTTCGGGCGCCGATCCTCCGGCGCCACGGCTCCAGGAACCACAGGAAGCCGATCTCGACCGCCACCCCCACGCCCCACAGCACGCCGGTCAGCCATTCCGCGATCCCCTGCTGCTTCCAGGCCAGGGCCGAGAATGCGTAGTAGAAGGCGTGAGCGGACTGGATCAGGCCCACCGACACCACCACCAGCATGAAGTCCTTGTCCTTCAGCAGGCCTCCCAGGCCCGCCATTCGCTCGCGCAGCCGAACGGTGTCGCCCTCGGCCCGCACCGGGTCTGGCGGCAGCAGCGTCCGGGCGCCGGCCGCTGTGATCAGCGCCGCGCCGATGATCCAGACCAGCACCAGTTCCGGCGAACCCCGGATCAGGATCGCCCCCACCGCCACATTGGCCAGGATGAAGGCCGCCGAGCCGATCCCTCGCGGCCAGCCGTAGTTGAATCCGTGGGATCTGGCCCGGGCCAGCACCACCACGTCGGTCAGCGGCGC
Source organism: Phenylobacterium sp. (assembly GCA_036279815.1). Classification (GTDB taxonomy): domain Bacteria; phylum Pseudomonadota; class Alphaproteobacteria; order Caulobacterales; family Caulobacteraceae; genus Phenylobacterium. Next base: position 8,198 of record DASUIJ010000465.1, read on the forward strand.
CAGGGAGGAATAGGCGGAGCTGGCCACGAACCACACCGCGAACCACCACAGCAGGCCCAGCTGAGGCGCCATCAGCGCGTAGGCGCCGGCGGTCAGTAAACTCAGCAAGATCAGGGGCGTACGCCGCAGTTTGAAGCTGTCGGCCCACATGGCGATGATGGGCGCGGTCACCACCCGCGCCAGCATGGGCGCCGAGAGGATCAGCCCGATCTCCGCGCCGGTCAGGCCCCGGTGGTGGAGCCACACCGGCATGTAGGGCGAGCTCGCGCCGCTGCCGAGGAAGATGGCCGCATAGAACAGGCCGAGGCTGACCGGGATGGACATCACCCGGAACCCCCTATCGCGAGTCGGTCCGGGCAGGGTCGAGGCCGGTTGCCGATCGCCGGCCGAAGGGTAAAGTCATAGCGAACGCTATCGTTGTCCCCGACCCGGGAGCTTGCATGGACCGTCCCAACAGCCTGGACCGGGCGCTGCGAGACCGCGCCGCCGCGGTCATTCCGGGCGGGATGTTCGGCCACCAGTCCACGGCCCTGCTGCCGGACGGCTACCCGCAGTTCTTCGCCAGGGGCGAGGGCGCGCACCTCTGGGACGTCGACGGCAACCGGTACCTCGACTTCATGTGCGCCTACGGCCCGAACCTGTTCGGCTACGGCCATCCGGAGATCGACGAGGCCTATGTCCGCCAGCTCCGGATCGGCGACACCCTGACCGGCCCGACCGAACTGATGGTGCGCCTGGCCGAGGAGATGGTCGCGCTGATCGACCACGCCGCCTGGGCGATCTTCTGCAAGAATGGCACGGACGCCACCTCCATGGCCCTGTCCGTCGCCCGCCAGCACACGGGGCGGAAGACCATCATCCGCGCCAAGGGCGCCTATCACGGGGCGGCGGCCTGGTGCGTGAACCGCCCCGCCGGCACCATCCCGAGCGACAAGGCCCACCAGCTGCTCTGCGACTACAACGACGTCGCCAGCCTGGAGGCCGCGGCGGCGGAGGCCGGCGACGACCTCGCCGCCATCTTCGCAGCCCCGTTCAAGCACGACGCCTTCATCGACCAGGCGGCGCCCAGCCTCGCCTACGCCAAGCGGGCGCGGGAGATCTGCGACGCCACCGGCGCCCTGCTGATCGTCGACGACGTGCGCGCCGGCCTGCGCCTTGCGCGCGACTGCTCATGGTCGCGCATCGGCGTAAGGCCGGACCTCTCCACCTGGGGCAAGTGCATCGCCAACGGCCATCCGATTTCGGCCCTGATGGGCGCGGAAGCCGCCCGCAAGGCCGCCTCCCAGGTCTATGTGACCGGCTCCTTCTGGTTCCAGGCCGCGCCCATGGCCGCGGCGCTGGAGACGCTGCGCCTGGTCCGCGACACCGACTATCTCGAGCGGCTGGAGGCCCTGGGCGACCGGCTGGCCGACGGGCTGCGCGAACGGGCCCATGCGGCGGGCTTCGGCTTCCGGGTCTCCGGACCCGTGCAGATGCCGCTCTTCCTGTTCGACGACGACCCGGACCTGCGCAAGGGCTTCTGCTGGTCCGGCGCGATGCTGGAGCGCGGGGTCTATGTGCACCCGTGGCACAACATGTTCATGTGCGCGGCGATGACGCCGGCCGACATCGACGGCGCCCTGGACGCCGCCGAGGCGTCCTTCGCGGTTCTCAGGCGACAGGCGGCGGACCTGGCGCCGGTCGAGAAGATGGCATTCCTCGCGGGTCAAAGGTGATCGGAACATGAGCTTCGACGACTATTCGGACTATGACGGCCTGGGCCTGGCGGCCCTGGTGGCCAAGGGCGACGTGACGCCCGCCGAGCTGGTCGAGGCCGCCATCGAGCGGATCGAACGCCACAACCCCACCCTGAACGCGGTGGTCTACAAGGGCTATGACGACGCCCGCGCCCGGGCCAGAGACCATCTCCCGGAAGGCCCTTTCAGGGGCGTGCCGTTCCTGATCAAGGACCTGGGCATGCCGGTGGCCGGATGGCCGCGCAGCTATGGGAGCCGCTTCGCGCGCAACATCGTCGATGACGAGGACGGCGGTCTGACCCGGCGCTACCGGGAGTCCGGCGTGATCCCGCTCGGCAAGACCAACACCCCCGAATACGGAATCACCGGCACGACCGAGGGCCAGCACTTGGGAGCCTGCCGCAACCCCTGGAATTCGAATCACATTTCCGGCGGCTCCTCGGGCGGCGCGGCCGCCTCGGTCGCGGCGGGGATCGTGCCGCTGGCGCACGCCTCCGACGGACTGGGTTCGATCCGCATCCCCGCCGCCTGCTGCGGGCTGGTCGGGCTGAAGGTCAACCGCGACCGCATTCCGAACCTCCCGGACGGCTTCGACTACGCCATGGGCTTCTGCGTCGACCACGTGGTGACCCGCACGGTGCGCGACTCCGCCGCCATGCTGGACGCCACGGGCAAGCCGGAGCCGGGATCGCCCTACCCCGCCCCGCCCAAGGATCGTCCCTATGTGGAGGAGATCGAGCGCAGCCCCGGCAAGCTGCGCATCGCCTGGTCGTCCGAGACACCCTCGGGGCGCCCCATCGACCCGGAGATCCAGGCGGCGCTGGAACGCACCGCCGCCCTGCTGAAGAGCCTGGGACACGAGGTCGTCGAGAAGGGTCTGGGCATCGACTACCGCGCGCTCTACGCCGCCCGTGGTCCGGTCTCCGGCGCCAACTTCGCGGCGGGCATGGCGCGACTGATCGATCAGGTGGGCCGCGAACCCGAGCCGGACGAACTCGAGCCCCTGACCTGGGCCTCGCTGAAGGGCGGCCGCAAGGTGACGGGCGAACAGGCGTTCCGCGCCTGGCAGGAGCTGCGGATGCTCAACCGCGAGACCCTGCGCTTCTTCGAGGACTGGGACGTCTATCTGTCCCCGGTCCTGGGAACCCCGGTGCCGGAGATCGGCTATATCGACCCGGTGAACCTGGAGCCGAAGGAAGTGAACCGCCGCCAGGGCGCCGTCTTCCCCTACACGCCGCCGATGAACTTCTCGGGCCAGCCGTCGCTGTCGCTGCCCCTGGAGATGTCGGAGAACGGCCTTCCGATCGGCATGATGTTCACGTCCCGCTACGCGGACGAGGCCACCCTTCTGCGCCTGGCCGCCCAGCTGGAGAAGGAAGCGCCCTGGAAGGGCCGACGGCCGCAGGTCTGGGGCTAGTCGTGGTGGGACGCCGCTACTGGATGATGCTCGCCGCGGTCGGCGGCTTCCTGTCGGTCGCCGTGGGCGCGTTCGCGGCCCACGCCGTCACCGATCCCGCCGCCAAGGAGCTGCTCAAGACGGGCGCCTCCTACGGGTTCATGCACAGCATAGCGACCTTCGCCTGCGCGACCTTCATGCAGATCGGGGCGCGGCGCGCCCGGTACGCGCCCGCGTTCTTCCTGCCCGGCGTGGTGCTGTTCTCAGGCTCGCTCTACGCGCTGGCGGCCGGCGCGCCGCGGTGGGTCGGGGCGATCACCCCGCTGGGCGGCCTGCTGTTCCTGGGCGGCTGGGCGACCCTGGCCTGGGCCGCGGCCGAGATCGACCAGCCTCAGGACTGACCGAACTTCGGCAGGGCCAGCAGGCGCAGGACCATGGCCGAACCGATCAGGGCCACGAACATGGTCAGCGCCATCGGCCTGGCCGTGCCGTCGTGCAGCACCCCCGCCAGGCCCGACGCCAGGGCGCCCACCCCGAACGACGCGCCGCCCATCAGGGCCGAGACCGAACCTGTTCGGCGCACGTCGACGCTCAGGGCGCCGGCCATCGTGTTGCCCTGCATGAACCCGAAGGTCCCCAGCAGCAGAAACAAGAGGGGCAGGACCGTCCAGGCCCCGCCGAACCCGCTGACCGCGGCGATGGACAACAGGCCGGCGGCGACCACCGAAGCCAGGCTGGCGCGGGCCAGCACCTCGTCGGGGGTCCAGCGGCGCAGCACGTAGCGATTGATCTGACTGGAGCCGATGATCGCCACGGCGTTCAGGCCGAACAGCCAGGGGAACTGGCCGGGCGAGACGCCATAGGTCCCCATCAGCAGGTCCGGGGAGCCGGACACGTAGGTGAACAGGGTCGCTCCGTTCAGCGCGCCGGACAGGGCGTAACCCACCAGCCGCGGCTGCCGGACCAGGGCCAGATATGCGGCGAAGGGGTTCTCGGACCGCGCCTGGACCAGGGTTTCCGCCGAGCGGGATTCCGTGAGCCGCCATAGCGCCGCGCCGCCCACCACCAGGCCGAAGGCGGCCAGGAACCAGAAGTTCAGCCGCCAGCCCCCCAGCAGCAGCAGGGCCGATCCCAGCATCGGCGCCAGGATCGGCGCCAGGCCCATGATCAGGGTCATCAGCGACAGCATCCGCGCCGTCTCTGTGTGGTTGAATCGGTCGCGGACCACCGCCCGGGCCACCACGCCGCCCGCGCATCCGCCCAGCGCCTGGACGAACCGCGCCCCGATCAGCATCTCCGGCGAGACCGCGAGCGCGCAGGCGATGGATGCGAACACATAGATCGCCGCGCCCGCCGCGATCGGGGGGATGCGGCCAAACCGGTCGGAGGCCGGGCCATAGACGAACTGCCCGATGGCCATTCCGGCGAAAAAGGCCGCCAGCGTCCCCTGGGTCTGGGCGGCGGTGGCGTGCAGGTCCTGGCCGATCGCGGGCAGGCTCGAAAGGTACATGTCGATGGACATGGGCGCGAAGCCGGTCAGCGCCCCCAAGAGGATCACCAGGCCCCACGGGGTCTTCACTTCGGCCGGACGCCCGTCGGGATCGCTCATGGCTTCTCTGTAGCGTGGAACGCGCGCGTGCAAAGGCTTGCTTTACGCGGCAGGAAGCCCGCCATGATCGCCCAAACGTCAAAGGGAAACGCCGCCATGTCCGCTCTCGCCCGCCAGATGCCGCCGGTCCAGCACGCCGCCGTCAACGGCATAGACATGGCCTATTACGAGGTGGGCCCGCGCGGCCAGGGCACGCCGCTGGTGTTCTGCCACGGGTTTCCGGAGCTGGCCTTCTCGTGGCGCCACCAGCTCAAGGCCTGCGAGGCGGCCGGCATCTGGGCCATCGCGCCCGACCAGCGCGGCTATGGCCTCACCTCGCGCCCCGACGCGGTCACCGACTACGACATGGAGCACCTGACCGGCGACATGGTCGGCCTGCTGGACCACCTGGGCGCGCAAAAGGCGGTGTTCTGCGGCCACGACTGGGGCGGCCTGATCGTCTGGCAGATGCCGCTGATGCACCCCGACCGCTGCGCCGGGGTCATCGGCCTCAACACGCCCTTCCTGCGCCGCGGCCCCTTCGACCCCATCGCCGGCATGCGCATGGCCTTCGGCGAGGACATGTACATCGTCTGGTTCCAGAAGCCGGGCGTGGCCGACGCCGTCCTGGCCGCCGACGTCGACAAGACCATGCGGTTCTTCATGCGCCGCCCGGCGGCGGAGGCTCCGGTCGCCTCGGAGGGGCCGGGCGTGTTCGATCAGTCCGGGAATCCGCCTACCTCGACGCCCTCGAATTTCGCCTTCGGCGACATCCTGGCCGCCTGGGACAAGTCCGACACCGCCAACCAGCTGCTGACCGCCGACGAACTGGCCGCCTTCGTGGAGAGCTTCGAGGCCACCGGCTTCACCGGCGGGATCAACTGGTACCGCAATTTCACCCGCAACTGGGAACGCTCCGCCGACCTGCCCACCCGGATCGACGGCATTCCCTGCCTGATGATCATGGCCGAGAAGGACGTGGTGCTCTCGCCCGCCATGGCCGACGGCATGGAAGAGGTGATCGGCGACCTGGAGAAGGTGCTGGTCAAGGACAGCGGCCACTGGACCCAGCAGGAGAAGCCGGAGGAGGTCAGCCGGCTGGTGATCGACTGGATGAAGCGGCGGTTCCCGGCCTGAGGCTCGCCCCTGTTCCAGGCCGTCGCCGAGGCCGGCCGGATATGGGCGTTTCGGGGCATGAGATCGCGGCAAGCTGGCGGTTTGCAGGTCCTGGCGCGCGAAACCCATTCCCGTTTGGCCGCCAGACGCTCTAATAGGCGGAATGGAACGCAACACCCCCGCCCCCGTACTGTCCTCGACCGCTCATCGGCGGGGCCTGTTCCCGGAGAGCGAGCCCTTCGCCTACGGCTGGATGCCCACGGGCGGGCCGCACGAGATCTTCTACGAGGAGTGCGGCGACCCGAAGGGCAAGCCCTGCGTGATCCTGCACGGCGGCCCGGGCGGGGCGATCAACCCGACATGCGCAGGTTCTTCAACCCCGCCAAATGGCGGATGGTGCTGTTCGACCAGCGCGGCTGCGGCAAGTCCCGCCCTAACGCCAGCCTGGAAGACAACACCACCTGGTCGTTGATCGACGACATCGAGCGCCTGCGCATCCATCTGGGCGTCGAGAAGTGGTGCGTGTTCGGCGGCTCGTGGGGCTCCACCCTCGCCCTCGCCTACGCCATCAAGCATCCCGACCGGGTTGAGAGCCTGGTTCTGCGGGGGATCTTCCTGCTGACCGAGCGCGAACTGCGCTGGTTCTACCAGGACGGCGCCTCGATGATGTTCCCCGACGCCTG
>DASUIJ010000466.1:0-4496 GCA_036279815.1 Phenylobacterium sp.
CCAGCGCAGGCCCCGGTCCTGTCCGGCCAGCTCCCTGGCCCAGTCGACGATGTCGCGGGCCTCGGACAGGCTGACCAGGGGATCGATGTCCATGAACTCAGTCACCGCCGGATCGCCGAACAGCAGCATCAGGTCCGGCGCGTCGGTGTCGGCCAGGGGCGCCAGGCGATAGGGCCCCGCCCGCAGCCCCTGCCTGGCCAGGCCCAGGCTCATGGCGCGACCAGCAGGCCCATGGCGATGTCCGCCTCGGTGCTCCCGTCCGGCATGCGCACGCGGCCCGCGAAGCGGCCCTCGATCCGGAACCCCAGGCGCTCATAGAGCCGGATCGCGTCCGCATTGCCCTCACGCGCCATCAGTTCGATCCGCTCGACCTTCGGCGTCAGGTCCCCGGCGGCGGCGAACAGGGCCCGGAACAGGCCGGAGCCCACGCCCCTGCCCTGCCAGTCGGGATGCACGGCCACGGTCAGGTCGGTCAGCACATGGGCGAACTGGGCGATCCCCATGCGTCCGGCATGGATCTCGCCGACCAGGACGCCGTCCGACCAGGCGCCCAGGGCCACGCCGCCGGACGAGGTCCTGGCGACGAAGCCCGCCACATAGCCCGCATCGATCTCGGCCGGGGTCCGGGCCAGCCCGCCGCCGGCCGCGGCGGTGGCCCGGTGCAGCGCCACCAGGGCGCTCACGTCGGCCAGGCTCAGCGGCCGGATCACGATCCCCGCCGCCATCAGGGCCCCGCCATCCGCCGGCCGATGGGATGGTCGCCCAGGGCGGCGATCACGCCGGCGCGGTCGGCCTCGTTCTTGTTCTGAGAGAGCTTGAACGTCCCCTCCAGCCGTTCGACGGCCAGGCTCGCGCCGACGATGCCGCGCAGCATGGCGTCGAACCGGCCGGGGCTCATCTTGTGGCGGGTCCAGGGCGGCTTGGGCGCGAGCCGCGCCTCCTCCTGGGCGGAGAGGTCGTCCAGCAACCGCACCAGGCCCGCCTCGTCCAGGGGCGAGACCGGCCCTTCGGCCTCGACGCTCAGATAGTTCCAGGTCGGAACCTGGTCCGCGCCCTCGTACCAGTCCGGGCTGACATAGACGTCCGGCCCCAGGCTCACCGCCACGGCGGCGAAGCCGGTCGCGATATGGGCCGCCAGGGCGTTGCCGCGCGACAGGTGGAAGTCCACCGCCAGTCCCGACGCCCGCCGCCGGACCACCACCGGAGCCTGCGCCACCAGCAGCCGCCCCTGCGGCGCCGCCGCGAAGGTCATCAGGGGATAGAGCTGGAGGTGAGCCAGGAGGGCGGCTTCGTCCTCCACCCTGAAGGCGTCGGAGGGATGCATCAGGCGGCGGCCCGCAACAGGGCGATCAGCCGGGCCCGGGTCTCGCCGTCGGCGATCCCGTCCACGATCTCCTGGCGCCAGTGGCGCTGGAAGGCCCGGACCACCGCGGCGGTGTGGGCGTCGAACCTGCCGGACGGCGCGCAGTCGTAGCCGAGCCGGGTGAACCCGGCCTGCAGGGCGAACACGCCGGCCCCCTCCTCGCCTTCGCCCAGCGGTGCGCCCGGCGCCGCCGGCGGCTCGACCCAAAGCCCGTGGCCGGCCTCGGCCAGCCGCTTCCAGGGAAACAGCTCGCCGGGATCCTCCTTGCGGTCGGGGGCGACGTCCGAATGGCCGACGATGAAACCGTCCGCCACCGACCAGCGGTCGCGGATGTCGGCCAGCAGGGCGATCACCGCGGCGACCTGCGCCTCGGGAAAGGCCCGGTAGCCGAACTCGTGGCCCGGATTGACGATCTCCACCCCGATGGAGCGGCCGTTGATGTCGGTCTCCCCCTTCCAGGACGAGAGGCCCGCGTGCCAGGCCCGGCGCTCCTCCGGCACCAGGCGGAAGACGCGGCCGTCCTCTTCCACCACGTAGTGCGCGCTCACCTTGGACGCGGGGTCGCGCAGCCTGGCCAGGGCCCCTTCGCCGGTGGGCATCCCGGTGTAGTGCAGGACGATCATGTCCGGCGGCGTCTTGCGGGCCTCGAAATTCGGCGAAGGCGCTTCGATGAAGGTCATACGGCCAAGATTATTGCGAGCGGTTGCGGATGGCGAGGGCCAGGGCGATGAACTGATTTCTCCTCAGCGCGATCACCAGCACCCCGGCCAGCGCCAGGGCCGTGCCGGCCGCCATCCGCAGGTCGAAGCTGTCGTGGGTGATCGCGACGCCCAGGGCGATGGTCGCCAGGGGCGTCATCAGGGTGAGCGGCGAGATCAGCGTCGCCTCGTAGCGCTGGATCAGCCCGTAATAGAGGGTGTGGGCCAGCACCGAGACCACCAGGCCCGAGAACAGCACCGCGCCCAGCAGCGGCCAGCCCGCGGCGATCGCCGTCTGGACCTGGCCGGGCTCGGTCAGAAGCGACAGTCCCGCCGTCGGAACCAGGGAGGTGAGACCGACCCAGGCCTGGAACTGCAGCGGCTTCACGCCTTCCATCTGCTTCATCATCACCGCGCCCAGCGAACTGAGGCCGGAGGCGGCGACCACGAACAGCAGGCCCGCGGAGATCCGGAAGCCGCTCGGGTCCCACATCACCAGCAGCGCGCCCGCCAGGGTGAGACCGATGCCGGCCAGCCTGCGGCCGCTCAGCCGCTCGCCCAGCATGAAGAAGGAGAGCAGCGTGGTCATCGGCACGCCCAGCTGGCTGACGATGGCCACGGCCGAGGGGCTGGCGGTCTTCAGGCCGATGAACACCAGCGAGAAGGTGCCGCCGCCCATCAGCAGGCCCACGGTCAGCAGCCGCCAGCGCGGCCGGGGCATGTTGCGCAGCCAGGGGAAGACGGCGATGGCCACCACCCCGAACCGCAGGGCCGCGTAGAACATCGGCGGCACGCCCAGGTGCGTCACCACATATTTCGAGACGATGTTGTTCATCGCCCAGACGACGCAGACGAAGGCCAGAATTGCGAAGTCCCGCAGCGACATGCCTGGGCTTAAGCCCGGTTCGGCCCCGCGGGGCAATGCCTAACCGAGGGGGCTTGCCTGCCCTTGCGAAAGTGGGGCGCAATCGACACGCAACCACCCAGCCAGGACGCGATGACCAGCACAGCTTTTCTCGGCCCCGATGTTCGCGACCTCGGCGCGGCCTGGATCGACCCGTCGGCCCGAATCTTCGGCAAGGTCGAGATCGCGCAGAGCGCCTCGATCTGGTGCAATGTGGTGGTCCGGGCCGAGAGCCAGGAGGTGGTGATCGGGCCGCGCACCAACATCCAGGACTTCGTGATGATCCACGTGGGCGCGGGGACCGGCACGATCATCGGCGCGGACTGTTCGATCACCCATCACTGCACCCTGCACGGCTGCGCCATCGAAGACGACGTGCTGGTGGGCATCGGGTCCACGATCATGGACGGCTGCGTGATCGGCCAGGGCTCGATCATCGCCGGCGGGACGTTCCTGAAGGAGGGCACGGTCATCCCGCCCCACTCCATCGTCATGGGCTCGCCGGGCCAGGTGACCAAGGAGCGTGACAACACCATCGCCAACCGCCTGAACGCCTTCCTCTACCGCCGCAACGCCGAGGCCTACGCCCAGGGCGACTACCGGCTGTGGTCCACGGAAAGCTTTCGCGCCGAGATGTCGGCGGAACAGGTGCGGCTCAGAACCGCCGCCCGGTGAAGCCCGGGGCGGCGGCTCTGCGCCGGCCGAGGACGGCTTCTAGGCCGCCTTGCCGAGGGACAGGCCCTCGTAGCGGGCCAGGTGATGATCGGTGGAGCCGAAGGCGCTCTCGATCATGGTGGCGCGCTTGAAGTAGTGGCCGATCGCCATTTCGTCGGTCATGCCCATGCCGCCGTGCAGCTGGATGGCGTTCTGGCCGACGAACTTGCAGGCCTTGCCGATCTGCACCTTGGCCGCAGAGGCCGCCTTGGACCGCTCCTCGGCCGTGTCGGTGAGCTTGATGGTGGCCATGTAGGTCATCGAGATCGACTGCTCGACCTGGATGAACATGTCGACCATCCGGTGCTGCAGCACCTGGAAGGACGAGATCGGCTGGCCGAACTGCTTGCGCTGCTTGGTGTATTCCAGCGTGCCTTCATGCAGCCTGCGCAGGACCCCGCAGGCCTCGGCGCAGGTCGCCGCCAGGGCCTCGTCCAGCACCTGCTCCACCAGGGGCAGGGACTGGCCCTCGGGCCCGACCAGGTTCTCGGCCGGGACCGAGACGTTCTCGAAATAGACTTCCGAGGCGCGGAAACCGTCGACCGTGGGGTAGTCGCGGGTGGTCAGGCCCTTGGCGCCCTTGGGCACGATGAACACCGAGACGCCGCCGGCGTCGCGCTGGCCGCCGCCGGTGCGGGCGGTGACGATGAAGTGGGTGGCGTAGGGCGCGCCGATCACGACGGCCTTGTGGCCGTTGAGGACATAGGCGCCGCCCTCCTTCTTGGCCGTGGTCTTGAGGTCGCACAGGTTGTAGCGGCCCTGGGGCTCGGCGTAGGCGAAGGCGATGATCGCGTCGCCGGCGATGATCTTGCCGATC
>DASUIJ010000467.1:0-10553 GCA_036279815.1 Phenylobacterium sp.
TCCGGGGCGACCCTGGCCCACCGCGCGCGCCAGCGGTTCCCCATGTGCAGCACCTTCAAGTTCCTGCTGGCCTCGGCCATCCTGGTCCGCGTCGACCAAGGCCGCGAAAATCTAGGGCGAAAGATTCCCGTACGCGCCTCCGACCTGGTCAGCCATTCGCCCGCCGTGGAGAAGCATGTGGGCGAGACCATGACGCTCGACGCCCTGTGCGAGGCGGCCGTCACCCTCAGCGACAACGCCGCGGCCAATCTGCTGCTGGCCCAGATCGGGGGCCCGGAGGGATTCACCGGCTACCTGCGGGGCCTGGGCGACCCCGTCACACGGCTGGACCGGTGGGAGACGGCGATGTCCGGCAGCGTCCCCGGCGATCCGCGCGACACCACCTCGCCCCTGGCCATGGTCGAGAACCTGCGCAAGGTGGCCCTGGGAACCGTGCTGGCGCCGGCCTCGCGCCAGCGCCTCGCCGACTGGCTGGTCGCCAACCAGACCGGCGGCTCCACCTTGCGGGCGGGCGTTCCGGCGGGCTGGCGGGTCGGCGACAAGACCGGCGCGGGCGACCACGGCACCCGCAACGACGTCGCCATTCTCTGGCCCCCCGGCCGCAAGCCCATCCTGGTGGCCGCCTATCTCACCCAATCCAAGCTCAAGGCCGACGGCCGCGACGCCGTCCTGGCCGAGGTGGGCCGGATCGTGGCGGCGGGGGTGTGAGCCGCGCCGGCTGACGGGCGGCGCCGGGATCGTCCCGGCAAGGGGGATCCGTCAGGCCCGGTCCGGACCGGTTCAGATTCCCGCTCCGTCGAAGAGGCGCACCCGTGCGGCGGCCTGAACCTGCGGGTCCATCAGCCGGGCGTTGACCGCCATCCGCGTCCCCCCGACCAGGCTCGACCAGTGGGTCACGCAGCCGCAGGTCGGGCAGTGATGAAAGGCCAGCATCGGCTCCGCCCGATGGAGGTCGCGGCGCGCGAAGGCGACCGTGTCGCCGGATATCCGCACCTGGTCTTCCGTGCAGTAGGCCCACAGCGCGCCCAGCCTGCGGCAGGCCGAGCAGTTGCAGGCGGTCACCGTCTCGGGCGGCGAGGCGACTTCGATGCGGACGGCGCCGCAGAGGCAGTCAGCTTCGATCATTCCATCCTCCTCCGGTCGGCCCGGACTCCAAGTATGGCCGTACGCTACTCCACCGCCCGCCTGGCGCTGGCCTCGACCTGGGCGCGGGGCATCAGCCGTGCGGTGGAGCTGGCCTTGGCCAGAACCTCGCCGGCCGCGTTCAGCAGTCGGCCTTCCAGGAAACAGGTCGAGCGTCCGCGGCGCTCGATCCAGCCCTCCGCGATCACCAGGCCCGGCCGGGCCGGCGCGAAGAAGCTGACCTTCAACTCCAGGGACATGGGCGTCACGTCGGCGGCCTCGGCGATCACCGCATGGGCCATGGCTGCGTCGATCCAGCCGCAGACGAAACCGCCCTGGGCCACGCCGCCCGAATGGCACATATGCGGTCCGACCAGATACTCGATCGCCGCCCGCCCGGGCTCGAGGCTCACCACCCGTTGCTGGCCCAGGGCCGAGTGAAGGCCGCCGTCGGCGGTCTGGGTGACGAGTTCGGTCATGTCGCAATCCTTGTGTGTCGGGTCATCATAGCCACGTCCGGGCCTCGGACGTCGAGGGGCAGGACATATAGGCTTCAGCCGGGCCGTGCGCCGGACTTGGCAAGCCCCGCGATCTCCTCCCGCAGCAGGGCCGAGAGTTCCGCCTCGCGACGCTCCAGCTCGCCGGTGCGGCCGGTTATCCCGATCCCGATCCGGCGGCCCATCACCGCCTCGGGCGCCAGGGCTCCGATCAGGCCGAAGCCGGGACTCACCGCGTTCTTGGAGAAGGCGTAGCCCCGCGCCCGCACCTCGTGCAGCCGGACCAGAAGGTCGCTCAGCCGCACCCGTTCCTCCGGGGCTCGCGAGTTCAGCCGCCGGACCAGCCGGCGGACCTCCGCGTCCGGCTGGGCGCTCAGGAACAGCTGACCCATGCCGGAAACCGCCAGCGGCCTGAGCTGGCCTGGGGTCACCATGCCCCGCAGCGGTTCGTCGGAGTGGATGATGTGCAGGTATTGCGCGTGCAGGTCCGACTGCACCGCCAGGGTCACCGTCAGGCCGGTCGCGGCGTGCAGCCTCTCGGCGCCGGCCAGCACGGCCCCGTCGCCGAACAGGACCTCCGGGACCCAGCGGCCCAGCACCGCGATCCGCATGGTGGGATTGTAGGTCCGCCGCGCCCGGTCGTATTCGAGATATCCCAGCACCACCAGGCTCTTGAGCAGGGCTGCGGCGCTGGAGGTGGGCAGGGACAGCCGGGCCGTCACGTCGCCCAGCCCCAGGGGACGCCGCTCGATCTCGAACAGCTCCAGCACCGCGAAGGCCCGCTGGGCCGACTTCACCACCGCCTCGGCCAGCTGGGGCCTCCCGTAATCCACATATGTGGAACCGAAGCGGCCAATATGCGCCCGGGCGACTGGACTGTCAGGCTCCCCTTGCGGGATGGGCGGTCGGGACCGAAGCTGTGGAGATATTGAAGGGAACCCGACCATGCCCATGCTCGACCGCGACGGCGTCAAGATCCACTACGATGTCCATGGCGAAGGGCCGGTGCTGCTGCTCACCCACGGGTTCTCCTCCACCGGCCAGATGTGGGCCGGCCAGGTCGAGGCGCTGTCCCGGCATTTCAAGCTGATCACCTGGGACATGCGCGGCCACGGCGACACCGACTATCCCGCCGATCCCGCGCAGTATTCCGAGGAGGCCACCGTCGCCGACATGGCCGCCCTGCTCGACGCGGTGGGCGCGAAGAGCGCGATCATCGGCGGCCTGTCCCTGGGCGGCTATATGAGCCTGGCCTTCCACCTGGCCCACCCCGACCGCACCCGCGCGCTGCTGATCATCGACACCGGGCCCGGCTACAAGAACGACGAGGCCCGGGCCGGCTGGAACGCCAACGCCCAGAAGACCGCCCAGCGCTTCGAAACCGACGGGCTGGGCCGCCTGGCCGGCGGCTCGGTCGAGACCCGGATCGTCCGCCACCGCGACGCCACGGGCCTGGCTCACGCCGCGCGTGGGATGCTGGCCCAGCGGGACGCCCGGGTGATCGAGAGCCTGCCCCATATCGCCGTGCCCAGCCTGGTGGTGGTGGGCGCCGACGACGCCCCCTTCATCCCGGCTTCCGGCTACATGGCCGCCAAGATTCCCGGCGCGAAGCTGGTGACCATCCCCAACGCCGGCCACGCCTCGAACATTGACCAGCCCGAGGCCTTCAACGCCGCGGTCCTGGGATTCCTCAAGGAAGCCGGACTGACGCCGGCCTGAGGCGCGTCTAGCGCAGGCCGTTGCTGGTGTCGGTGATGGCGCCGGGCATGGGCTCGCCCAGGGCGCCGGAGACGATATGGCCGGTTTCCTTCACGCGGTGGCGCGCCCTGTGCAGCAGGACGCCTTCCTGCGAGGCGAATCCGCGATCGTAGATCGTCAGCTCACCCACGGTCGCCGGCGTGGCGCCCCGCAGCATGAATTCCTTGTCCACGATCGAGAGGTCCTCGATCGCCACCACCACGCGGCGGCCCGGAACGCCGACGAAGTCGCCCACCGCCATGATGGCGTAGGCCAGATGGTCGTCCATCATCATCAGGTCTTCGATCCGGCCCACCTGGGCGCCGGCCTCGTTCAGCACCGGGCGGGTGAGCAGTTCGCTGCTTGGATAGCAGCGGCGGAGCTCGTCGAGCGGGACCTTGTGCAGCGGCGGCTGGGCCTGCACGGCGTCGCCCGAGGGGGTCTGGGTCATGAGAAGTCCTTTGGAGTGCCCGTCTTTGGAACCTTCTCATATTGCGTCGGATGCGCCGTGAGTTTTGTCAAATTTATCGTGGTTGCCCGACGCCTGATGTGATCTGAGCTCACAAGGGAGCCGCCAAGACATCGTTTGACCCCGCGGGCCCGGGGCTGGACCTTCGCCGTGGGCAAGCGAGGGGGACCGGGCCTTGGAACAACGCTTCATGTTCGACCAGATGGCCAAGGCCTACGACGCCTTTCGCCCCGGATATCCGGACGCGCTGTTCGCGGACCTGGCGGCCGAGACCGGCCTGTCGGAGGACGACCGAATCCTCGAACTCGGCTGTGGGGCCGGTCAGGCCACCGCGGGCCTGGCCGCCCTGGGCGCGCCGCTGCTGGCCCTCGATCCGGGACCCGAGCTGATCCGCGCCGCCCGCCTGCGGATCGGCCAGGCGCCGCATGTCGCCTTTGACGAGACCACCTTCGAAGCCTGGCCCCTGCAGCCCGGCGCCTTCAAGCTGGTGGCCGCCGCCCAGGCCTGGCACTGGATCGACCCCGGCGTACGGTTCGAGAAGGCCGCCCGAGCCCTGGCGCCCGAGGGGGTGCTGGCGATCATGGGCAATGTGCCGATGTCGCCGCCCGCCGACTTCCTCCAGGCGGTCGAGCCTCTGTTCCGCCGCTACGCCCCGCACCTCTGGGGGCCGCCTCCGGAGGCCTGGTACCTGCCGTCGGGCCCGCTGCCCGAGCTGTTCCCCACCGCCCAGCGGTTCGGGCCTCTGGTCCACCGCGTCTATCCCTATGCCGTCGTCCATACGCCCGAGAGCTTCGAGGGGCTGCACCGCAGCTACTCCTACTATCAGGCCCTGCCGGCGGCCGATCGGGACGCCCTGATCGGCGGCATGGTCGATCACATCCGCGGCCAGGACGGGACGTTCCGGATGAACTACGAAGCCCACCTCTACATGGCGCACCGGCGCGTCTGACCGGTCTTCGGGCTCCTTACAACAAGCTTTACCGTAGTAACGCCGTCCATGTGCTCAGCAAATGGCGAGTCTATATCGGCTGTGACCCCGCATCATCGTGCATCGATATGCATTGAAATGCCAGAGTTACAGCAAATATGGTTTCCAGGCGTTTAGGTTGTTGTATAATATGTCCACTAAACTCATCACGTTTAAGTAATCTGCAGAGATATTTGGGCATATACCCTTATGGGAACGGGAAACCCGTGTTATGCGGCAGAAGGCGTCGGACGGTCCCGGTCGGCGGCCGCACCCCCCTCTCGCGGGCGTTTCGGGATCGTTCGGCGCCGGACCCCTGGCCGCATTCCGCGGCCGCAAACGGAGAGTCCCCATGCCTGAACTCAAAGCCGGCGCCCGCAAGGCGCAAATCTTCATCGGCGAAAAGGGAACCAACCGCGCCGTCCGCGTCTCGCATCCCGGCAAGCTCACCACCGCCGAGATCCATCGCATCGACGAAGTCCTGATCAACGACGTGATCAAGGGCCTGACCGGCTGCGCCTGCCTGTCGGGCACGATCGACGTCATCTGGGAACGGGACTTCGAGCGCGTCCTCGAAGTCCAGCTGGGCCACTAGGCCAGGTCGCGACGGGGATGACTGTTTCCTCCCCCATGGTGGGACTGCTGTACAATCCGGCCGTCCCGCTGGTTCTCGACGCTCTCGGCTCGCGGGTCGACTTCGTCGAGGTCATCCCCGATCGCCTCTGGTACGACTTCGGCGTCGAAGCCGGGCCGCAGCGGTTCAGTCACGCCCAGGCGGCCATCGACGAGCTCCGCCGCTACGCCCAGGACCGCGCCGTGGTCGGCCATGGCATTGGCCTGTCCCTGCCCAGCGCCATGCCGATGGACGAGGGCCTGCTGGACCAGGTGGCCGCCTCCGACCGCGACCTGGGCTACCAGTGGTACTCCGAGCACCTGTCGATGTTCCTGGCGCCGAACCGGGCGGTCCCCAACGCCCAGGCGGGCATGGGCCTGCCGGTGCCCTTCGACGAGGAGATGCTCGAGCTGGTGGCCGGCAAGGTGGCCCGGCTGTCCGAGGCGCTGGGCGGCCGCCGCATCCTGCTGGAGAACGGCGTGATCTTTTCCGCCGTCCCCGAACCGGAGATGAGCGAGCCCGCCTTCTTCAACCGCCTGCACGCCGACAGCGGCTGCGGCATGCTGCTGGACCTGCACAACCTCTACGCCAACACCCTGAACCTGGGGACCTCGGGCGAGGAGTACCTGGCGCAGCTGAACCCGGAGATGGTGGTGGAGATCCACCTGGCCGGCGGCGACCGGCTCAAGGGCCACTACACCGACAGCCATTCCCGCCGCACGCCCTCCGACGTCTGGACGTGGGCGCACGAATGGGCGCCGCGTTTCCCGAACCTCGCCGCCATCACCTTCGAGTACCACGAGAGCTATCACCGGCGCCTGGGCCTGGCCGGCATCGCCGAGGAGATCGAGCTGATGCACGACCTCTCCCGCCAGGTCGGCGACCAGCGCCGCAAGGTCGCCGCGCAGGAGGCTGCGGCGTGAGCCTGGCCCAGTTCCAGACGGCGCTGGCCGACCTCACCGCCTCGCCGGCCCTGGTGCGCCAGGTGCGCCGCGAGCCGGCGACGCTGACGGCGCTCTACGACCTCACCGAGCGGGAGGCCCGCCGCCTGGCCGGCGTCGCCGCCAGCCCCGGCATGGAGGCCAACTGCATGCTCTACCGCGCCAACCGCCTGGCGCCCGTGGCGCTCAACCTGCCCGACACCTGCACCGCCCTGGGCGACGACCTCGAGCCGCTGATCTCCGCCTACTGGGACAGCGAGCCGCAGACCGACGTGCATTTCCTGATCGAGGCCGACCGCTTCGCCCGCTATGTGGCGGCCCGCGAGCTCACCGCCGACGCCCGCGCGGCGCTGTCGCGCGAGCACGCCCTGGTCGCCGGCAAGCTGGCCGCCAGCCGCGCCCGCGCCGGCCTGTCGGCCTTCCGCGACGGCCCGGCCGAGATGCGGGCCTAGACCAGGGCCGGCGCCCTTGTGGTCCCCAGGCTCGGGGGCGGACGGCGGAACAGCCGGCTCACCCGCTCCAGCATGTCGGCGCCGGAGAACGGCTTGGTCATGCAGTCCTTGGCCCCCAGGCGCACCGCCTCGCGGATGTCGTCGGGCCCCAGCTTGCGGGCCATCACCAGCACCGGGCAGGGCAGGCCCTCGCCCCGCGGGTCCAGGGCCTTCAGCAGGTCGAACCCGTCCATGGCCGGCAGGTCCAGCTCCACGATCGCCGCGGCCGGGCGCATCTTGCGGATGGTCTCCAGCGCCGCCGGCGCGGTCCGCTCCACCAGGGGATGATAGCCGGCGAGGTCCAGCCGGATCTGCAGCAACTCCAGCACGGTGCGGTCGTTGTCGACGATCACCACCCTGCGGCCCTGGCCTTCGCGAGTCACGGCGCCGTCCTCAGAACAGGTCCAGATCGCCGGCGTCGTCGCCGTCGTTCAGGCCCTTCTCCTCGCCGCCCAGGGCGGTGAGCATGCGGTCGGCCAGGGCGCCCAGGGTCATGTCCGCGATCGCGGCCTCCACCGGCGCGGTCGCGTCCGGCGGCGTCACCTCGCTCATATGCCGGGCGAAGGCCGACAGGCTGGTGAGCTGCTGGCCCAGCAGGTCCACCGTGTGCAGGCCCTCCAGCAGCTTCGCCCGCTGTTCCGGCGCCATGTCGGGCATCAGCTCGCCGATCAGGGCGTCCAGCTTCAGGCACCTCGCCCCCGCCAGCTCGATCTCCCAGGCCAGCACGCCCAGCACGCTGGCCACGCTGGCTTCCATCTCCTGCGTCACCGCCTGGGCTTTCATCTGGACCGGCTCCCCCTCGTTCGACCCCATAGTGCGCGACCCGAGGCTAACGTCCGATGAACCCTGTTCGGTGGAATAACGCGGCCCTGCAACCCTGGATTTGCTCAGCCGCCGGACGGTTTCCAGACCTTCGGCCCCCCGGACGTCCGCCACGGAACATCGTCGCCGGAGGAAGGGCTCACGGCCGGGTTGCGGCCTTCAACCTGGGGCAAGACAAGAACATATCGCGCACAAATCGCGTCTCGCCCGCCGCGAACTCAGGGCCGCGCTCCGCCCCCGTCTCTCCGGCACAGGAACAGCCCCGCATCCTTGCCGATCCGCATCGTCCCGCCGCCCGCAGCGAAGGCCGCCCGCGTCGCCGCCCACAGCCGCTCCAGCGCGTCAGGTCCCGCGCCGGCCCCGGGCGGGCTGGAGGCGATGTAGGCCACCACGTCGGCCGGGTCGGTCACCAGCAGGTCGTCGTCGTAGCGCTCCAGCGTCACCTGTGGGAACGCCGCCCGCAGCACCGGCTCGCCGCCCTGCAGGCTGAAGCGGGTGGAGACTCCGTCCGCCGGATGGTCCGGCCAGACCTCCGCCTCCAGGGCGGTCAGTTCGCCCATGGTCCCTTCGCCGTTGGTCGCCACCAGCGCCGTCCCGCCCGGCGCCAGCACCCGGGCGATTTCGGCCACCCCCGCCGCCGGGTCGGGCAGGTGGTAGAGCATGTGGCAGGCGACCACGACGTCGAAGCTCTGGTCGGCGAAGGGCAGGGCCGCCGCGTCCGCCACCTGCCCGCGCACGGTCCATCCCGCCGTCGCTCCGGCCACGCCCGCCCGGCCTATCGCCTGGTCCGCCATGCCCGGCGACAGGTCCGTCAGGGTCAGGTCCAGCGCCGCCCCAGGCGCCCGCCGCCCCGCCGCCTCCCACAGCCAGCCCGGCCCGCAGCCCAGCTCCAGCACCCTCAATCCGTCCCGCCAGGGCAGCCGCGCCGCCACCCACTCCATCCAGTCCCCGCGCCCGTAGCGCCGGTGCAGCCGGGCCCGCGCGTCGAGGTTCGAGGCGTCGCGGTACTGCACGGCCCGCAGATAGGCGGGATCGTCCAGGCGGTCGGAAATGGGGGTCATGGCGGCTGCGTCGGCAGTGGGCGGGATCGCAATCCTGCCCCGGGCGCCCTTGCGGCTGCAACTCCGGGTGGCTGGCCCTCGCCCGACTATTTCGGAGCGTTCTCCCGCCGCCTGGCCATCCGCGCCGCCCGCCAGGCGTAGGAGAGCATGGCGCAGCCGACGGCCACCATCAGCGCCGCCACCGCCGGCAGCAGGAAGCTCAGCGGCATGCCGAGCGCGAACAGCCGCCGGTCCCACTCCGCCGAGGTCCCGTAGCTCACCTGCATCATGTAGGCGAACAGGGCCGCGCCCAGCACGATCAGCAGTCCGGCGACGATGCGATAGGCGAGGGTCCCCATGGGTTGGCTCCGGCGGAAACGTGGGCTGGAAGCTTGCGCCGCCGCGCCCCGCGCGCCTTGACGCCGATCAAGCCGGAGGGCCGGCGACGAGGACCAGGGCCGTCGCGGCCTGACCGGCGGACCGTCGCCGCGACCAAATCCCGTTTGAACCGCGCCGCGGCCCGTTCCATCCTCGCCCCCGGGAACAGGGGGAGGGGCATGGCGCCATGGGCTGGACCAGACGCGGGACGATCACCGCCATGGCGGGCGTGAGCATGGCCGCCGCCGCCTCCCAGGCCCGCCCCGCCGCGGCCCCGCCCATCCACGACGTCGCGGTGATCGGCGCCGGGGTGTTCGGCGCCTGGACCGCCTGGACCCTGAAGAAGGCCGGCCTCGACGTGGTCCTGGTCGACGCCTACGGCGTGGGCCACGCGCGCGCCTCCTCGGGCGGCGAAAGCCGGGTGATCCGGGTGAGCTATGGCGCGGACCCGCTCTATTCGCCCATGGCGGAGGCCTCGCTGGACGCCTGGGACGCGCTCTCGGCCCGCCAGGGGACGCCGCTGCTACACCGCGTGGGCGTCCTGTGGTTCTCGCCCAGCAGCGACGACTACATGGCCAGGAGCCTGGCCTGGCTGGAGCGGCGGGGCCTGCCCCATCGCCGCTTCGACCTGGCGGGCCTGGCCGCCGCCTATCCCCAGATCGCCTTCCGGGCGGGGGAGTCCGGCTTCCTGGAGGAGCGCTCCGGCGCCCTGATCGCCGGGCGCGGGGTCCAGGCGGTGGTGCGCGACGCGGGCCTGGCGCCGAGGATCCTCAAGGCCGGTCCTCCGGTCCGCGCGGGCGACGCCTACCAGCTCGCCCCCGACCTCCTGGCCCGCAGCCTCGTCTATGCCTGCGGCCCGTGGCTGCCGGCGATCTTCCCCGACCTGCTCCAGGGCCGGATCACGCCCACGCGGCAGGAGGTCTATCACTTCGGCGCGGCGGCCGGCGACGCCCGCTTCGCCCCGCCCGCCCTGCCGGTCTGGGCCGACTTCAACCAGGGCGACCTCGTCTACGGCTTCCCGGACCTGGAGGGTCAGGGCTTCAAGCTGGCCTTCGACGCCCACGGCCCGGTGGTCGACCCCGACACCCAGAGCCGCCAGGTCAGCCCCGACGGCGTCGAGCGCGCCAGGGCCTATCTCGCCCGGCGCTTCCCGGGCCTGGCGGGCGCGCCGCTGATCCACGCCCGGGTCTGCCAGTACGAGAACAGCTCCAACGGCGACTTCCTGATCGACCGCCTGCCGGGGCACGAGCGGGTCTGGCTGGCGGGCGCGGGCTCCGGCCACGGCTTCAAGCACGGCCCGGCGGTGGGCGAGCGCGTCGCCGCCCACATCCTCGACCCGGGAAAGCCCGTCGAGCCCCGGTTCAGCCTCGCCACCAAGGGCGCGACCCAGAAGCGGGAGATCTACTGAGGGTCCGTTTTCGATTCCACCGTTTGCCGGGGTCTTGAGTTCAGCAAATAAATCACCGTCATCCCGGG
>DASUIJ010000468.1:0-3713 GCA_036279815.1 Phenylobacterium sp.
CCGGGCCGATCCTGCTGATCCATGGCGAGGACGACGTGGTCATTCCCCATGCCCAGTCCGTCGCCATGGCCGACGCCCTGAAGGCCGCCGGCAAACCGGTGGAGTTCCTGACCCTGGCGGACGAGGACCACTGGCTCACCAACGGTGCGACGCGGCGGCAGGCCCTGGCCGGCGTCGTGGCCTTCCTCGAGAAATATAATCCGGCGCGCTAGCCGCGCTTGAAGCCGGGATTATATTGGCAGTAAATCTGCCAATATCTGCACGACTTCGGGAGGCCGCGATGGCGGATGGGAAGGGCAAGGCCACGATCGGCCGCACTCTGGCGGAGTCGACGCCCTATTGGCCGGACCCCGCCAGGCCGCCCAAGGGCGCGCCCAATATCCTGGTGGTGCTGTTCGACGACGTCGGGTTCTCCGACTTCGGCTGCTACGGCTCGCCGATCCGCACGCCGACCATCGACGCCCTGGCGGCGGAGGGGCTGCGCTATACCGGCTTCCACACCACCGCCATGTGCTCGACCACCCGCGCGGCCCTGCTGACCGGGCGCAACCACCATTCGGTGGGCATGGGCTGCCTGGCCAATTTCGATTCCGGCTACCCGGGCTATCGCGGCAAGATCGCCCGCGAGGCCGGGACCCTGCCGGAGATGCTCAAGCCCCACGGCTACCGGTCCTACATGGTGGGCAAGTGGCACGCGACGCCGCTGACCGAGACCGGACCGACCGGCCCGTTCGACGGCTGGCCGCTGGGCCGCGGCTTCGACCGCTTCTACGGCTTCATGGACGCCGAGACCGACCAGTTCGCGCCGGAACTGGTGCGGGACAACACGCCGATCGACCCGCCCGCGGGCTATGCCGACGGCTACCACCTGACCGCCGACCTGGTGGACCAGTCGATCCGCTTCCTCTCCGACCACATCGCCGACGCGCCGCAGACGCCCTGGCTCCTGTGGCTGGCCCCCGGCGCCTGCCACGCGCCCCACCAGGGGCCCAAGGACCTGATCAGGAGCTATGACCCGGTGTTCGAGCAGGGCTGGGACGCCGAGCGCGAGCGCCGGCTGGCGCGGCAGAAGGCCATGGGGATCGTGCCGCCCGACACCCGCATGCCCGAGCGCAATGACGGGGTGCGGGCCTGGGACGACTATTCGCCCGACGAGCGCCGGGTGTTCACCCGCCTGCAGAGCGCCTTCGCCGGCATGCTCGACCACGCCGACCAGCATCTGGCGCGGCTGGTTGCCTTCCTCGATGAGGCGGGGATGCGCGACGACACCCTGATCATCGTCATGTCCGACAATGGGGCCAGCCAGGAAGGCGGGCCGCTGGGCTTCGTCAACGCCATGGGCCCCTACAACATGAAGCCCGAGCCGATGGCCGAGAAGCTGGCCCGGATCGACGACATCGGCGGGCCCGACACCCATTCCAACTTCCCGCACGGCTGGGCGATGGCGTCGAACACGCCTCTGCGCCGCTACAAGCAGAACACCCACGGCGGCGGCATCCGCGATCCGCTGGTGATCTCCTGGCGCAACGGGCTGCCGGCGCGCGGCGAGCTTCGCCACCAGTTCGCCCACGCCAGCGACTTCGCGCCGACCGTGCTGGACCTGCTGGGCCTGGAGCCTCCGAAGGCGGTCTGGGGCGTGGAGCAGATGCCGATGGAGGGGGTGAGCTTCGCCGCCTCCCTGAAGGACCCCTCCGCCCCGGCGCGGACCCGGCCGCAGTATTTCGAGATGTTCGGCCACCGCGGCCTGTGGCAGGACGGCTGGAAGGCCGTGGCCTTCCATCCGCCGGGCACGCCGTTCGAGAGCGACGTCTGGGAGCTCTACAATCTCGACGCCGACTTCTCCGAGACCAACGACCTGGCCGCCGCCCATCCGGACCGGCTGAAGGCCATGGTCGACGCCTGGTGGGCGCAGGCGCAGGCCTGCCAGGTCCTGCCGCTGGACGACCGCTTCGGTCCGCGCTTCGCCGAGAACGCCCTGCGCGCCCACGGCCACCGCAAGCGCTTCGTCTTCCACGCCGGCATGGGCCACCTGCCCACCGACGTCGCCCCCGATGTCCGCAGCCGCTCCTACACGATCGAGGCCGAGGCGGTGATCCCGCCAGAGGGAGCGGAAGGCGTGCTGCTGGCCCACGGCGACGCCACCTGCGGCTACTCGCTCTATGTCCGGGACGGGCGGCTGCATCACACGATCAACATCGGCGGGGCCCTGGCGACGGTGAGTTCCGACGCGCCCATCCCGCCCGGCCACCGCAAGCTGGGGGTCCGCGTGCGCCAGGGTCCCGACGGGCGGACCTTCACCCTGGCCGTGGACGGCCGCGCGGCGGGCGAGATCAAGACCCATCTGGGCTTCGCCCTGCTGATCGCCTGGTCGGGCCTGGACGTGGGTCGCGACCGGGGCAGCCCGGTGGCCGGCTACGCCGCGCCCTTCGAGTTCACCGGCAGGCTCAGGCGGGTGACCGTGACCATGGACGAGGACCAGGTCCTCGACGGCGAGGGCGTCGGCCAGGCGGAGATGGCCCGGCAGTAGGCTCCGGCCTCAGTGGGCCCGGGCGAAGGCCGACGGGGTCAGGCCGCTGACCCGCCGCATCCAGCGGGCCAGATGGCTGGGGTGGGAGAAGCCGGTGGCGGCGGCCACGTCGGCGATGGGCAGCCGGTTCCGGGCCAGCAGGGCCTGGGCGCGCAGCACCCGCCGCTCGACGACGTAGCGGTGCGCCGACTGCCCCATGGCGCGGCGGAACATGGCGGTGAAGTGCGAGACGCTGACCCCGGCCGCCGCGGCCAGTTCCGCCAGGCTGAGCTCGCGGTCGATCTGCGCCTCCACCAGATCCACCACCTGGCCAAGCTGGCGCGGAGTGAGGCCGCAGGCGCGGGGCGGCCGCCCGGCGTGACGCCCCAGCAGCCGCGCAGCCAGGGCCTGGCCCAGGCATTCGCCGTACAGGTCCGGAGCCGGGGTGTCGGTCTCGACCTCGGCCTTCAGGGCCCAGGCGATCAGCTCCACATAGGGGTCGCGGGCGCGGAGCCTGGGCTGCAGCCGGGCGCGCTCGGCAGGCAGTCCCAGTCCCTCGGCGGCGTCGTGCAGCATCTGCGTCTGAAAGCGGAAGCCCAGGATGTCGGCGGCCGTCTCGTCCTCCCAGGCCCCGCTGGCCCCGGCCGGCACCAGGTCGAAGTCGCAGCGGCTCTGCCAGCCGCTCAGGCGGACGCCGTCGCAGGCGCAGTCGGCGCGCACCGGGGCGCCGACATGAAACCCGACCCGGTCCAGCGCCTGCGGGCCGGCGCGGTGCAGCCCGGGATCGGTGCGGATCAGATAGGCCTCGAACCCGGGCCAGTTCCTGCCCGCCAGTCGGTGGATCGCCGGCTCCGCATGCCTCGGCTGCAGGTTCCCGTCGGCCATGGGTCCTCATCCTCGTCCTCGACCCGGCCAGCGGGCCACCATCGGGACGGCATGTCAAACGCCGCCTGGACCGCGACGGCGTGCGGCGGGCGGAGCGGCGGATCGCCATCGGTTTGTGCGCGACGCCCCGCCGGGCCGCCGCCTAGGTTCGGGTCATGTCCACCACGATCCTGGCGACGGAGCCGCACGGCGCATCCACGGTCCCCAAGGCGATCCTGACCGCCTGGGCCGTGGCCGGGACGCTGGACATGAGCGACGCGGTCGTCTGGACCCTGATGCACGGCAGGTCGCCGGCGCAGATGCTGCAGCGCATCGCCAGCGC
>DASUIJ010000469.1:0-3388 GCA_036279815.1 Phenylobacterium sp.
CGGCCAGGCGGTGGTCTGGTACACGGGCCAGTTCTACGCCCTGTTCTTCCTGGAGAAGACGCTCAAGGTCGATGGCGTCCTGACCAACCAGCTGGTGGCGGTGGCGCTGCTGATCGGCACGCCGTTCTTCGTGGTGTTCGGGTGGCTGTCGGACAAGATCGGCCGCAAGCCGATCATCCTCGCCGGTTGCCTGCTGGCGGTGCTGACCTATTTCCCGATCTTCAAGGCCTTGACCGGCGCGGCCAACCCGGCGCTCGCGGCCGCCACGGCCAGCGCGCCGGTCACGGTCGTCGCCGACCCGGCCGAGTGCTCGTTCCAGTTCGATCCCGTCGGCAAGAAGACCTTCGCCACCTCGTGCGACATCGCCAAGTCCGCCCTGGCCAATGCCGGGGTCTCCTACGCCAACCGGACGGCGCGACCGGGCTCGACGGCCGTGGTCAAGGTGGGCGAGGTCTCGATCATGGGCTTCCAGGGCGCGGCCATGCCCGCCAAGGAGCTCACCGCCGCCAAGGCCACCTGGACTCGCCGCCTGGGCCGGGCGCTGACGGCGGCCGGCTACCCGGCCAAGGCCGACCCGGCCCTGATGAACAAGCCTGCCGTGGTGGGTCTGCTGTTCCTGCTGGTGCTCTATGTGACCATGGTCTACGGCCCGGTCGCAGCGGCGCTGGTGGAGATGTTCCCGGCCCGGATCCGCTACACCTCCATGTCGCTGCCCTACCATATCGGCAACGGCTGGTTCGGCGGCTTCCTGCCCACCACCGCCTTCGCCATGGTCGCGGCCACGGGGGATATCTATTACGGCCTCTGGTACCCGATCGTGGTGGCCGCCGCGACGGCGGTCATCGGGCTGCTGTTCGTCCGCGAAATGAAGGGCGCGCCGATCGACTAGCGCGCCCGCGCGACGTGGCGCTGATCGCGGCGGCCCACGAAGGGCTGGCCTGGAATCCAGGAAGCCGCCGCTCTCGCGAGCGGCGGCTTCGGGTGTCGACGATCTTGACTTCGATCTACTCGGCGGCCTGCCGCGACACGCCGATCTTCGGGGCGAGGTCGCCCTTGGCGTAGCGCTTGGCCATCTCCGACATCGGGATCGGGCGGATCTTGCCGGCCTGGCCGGCCGTGCCGAACTCCTCGAAGCGCTGAAGGCAGACCGCGCGCATCGCGTCCATGGCCGGCTTCAGGTACTTGCGCGGATCGAACTCGCCGGGGTTCTCGACCAGGATCTTGCGGATCGCGCCGGTCATGGCCATGCGGTTGTCGGTGTCGACGTTGATCTTGCGCACGCCCAGCTTGATGCCGCGCTGGATCTCCTCGACCGGCACGCCCCAGGTCTGGGGCATCTGGCCGCCGAATTCGTTGATGATGTCCTGCAGCTCCTGCGGCACCGAGCTGGAGCCGTGCATCACCAGGTGGGTGTTGGGCAGGCGGCGGTGGATCTCTTCGATGACGTTCATGGCCAGGACGTCGCCGTCCGGCTTGCGGGTGAACTTGTAGGCGCCGTGGCTGGTGCCCATGGCGATCGCCAGGGCGTCGACCTCGGTGGCCTTCACGAATTCGACGGCCTGGTCGGGATCGGTCAGCAGCTGGTCGTGGTTGAGCTTGCCCTCGAACCCGTGGCCGTCCTCCTTCTCGCCCATGCCGGTCTCGAGCGAGCCCAGGACGCCCAGTTCGCCCTCGACCGAGGCGCCCACCCAGTGGGCCATGTCGACCACGGCCTTGGTGACGCGGACATTGTAGTCGTAGTCGGCCGGGGTCTTGCCGTCGGCCTTCAGCGAGCCGTCCATCATCACCGAGGTGAAGCCGTACTGGATGGCGGTGGCGCAGGTGGCTTCGTTGTTGCCGTGATCCTGGTGCATGCAGATCGGGATATGCGGATACATCTCGGCCAGGCCGTCGATCAGGTGCTTCAGCACGATGTCGTTGGCGTAGGAGCGGGCGCCCCGGCTGGCCTGGATGATCACCGGCGCGTCGGCGGCGTCGGCCGCCTCCATGATCGCCAGGCCCTGTTCCATATTGTTGATGTTGAACGCCGGTACGCCGTAGCCGAGCTCGGCGGCGTGATCCAACAGTTGTCTCAGTGTGACCCGGGCCATGCCCCGCTCTCCATCAAAATCGTTCTAGTTCGACAAGGCCGCCACGCCGGGCAGCTCCTTGCCTTCCATCCATTCAAGAAACGCGCCGCCGGCGGTGGAGACGAAAGTGAAATCGTCCGCGCAGCCCGCGTGGTTCAGGGCCGCCACCGTATCACCGCCACCGGCCACCGCCACCAACTTGCCGGCCTTGGCCAGGGCTGCGGCATGACGGGCGGCCTCGACCGTCCCCTTGTCGAAGGGCGGCATCTCGAACACGCCGAGCGGGCCGTTCCAGATCAGGGTCCTGGAGCCGTCCATGGCCCGGCAAAGCCGCTCCAGGGTCTCGGGGCCGGCGTCGAGGATGCGCTCGTCCTCATCGACCTCGCCCAGTCCGCGCACGCGGGCCGGCGCGCCGGGCGCCATCTTCTCGGCCACCACGATGTCGAGCGGCAGGAAGAGCTTGCAGTTGTTCTGGCCGGCCAGGCGGATGATGTCCCGCGCGGTCTCGGCCATCTCCTTCTCGCAATAGGACGCGCCGACGTCGTGGCCCTGGGCGTAGAGGAAGGTGTTGGCCATGCCGCCGCCGATGGCCAGCTTGTCCAGCCGGGTGACCAGGTTGCGCAGCAGGTCGAGCTTGCTGGACACCTTGGAGCCGCCGACGATGCCCATCACCGGGCGCTCCGGGCGGCCCAGCGCCCGGTCGAGGGCGGTGAGCTCCAGCCGCATCTGCTCGCCCGCATAGGCCGGCAGGAGATGGGCCAGGCCCTCGGTCGAGGCGTGCGCCCTGTGCGCCGCCGAGAAGGCGTCGTTCACATAGAGGTCGCCGTTCGCCGCCAGCGCCTTGGCGAAGGCCGGATCGTTGGCTTCTTCGCCGGGATGGTAGCGAACGTTCTCAAGCAGCAGCACGTCGCCGGGCTTGAGCGCCGCCACCGCGTCGGCCGCCGCCTGCCCCACGCAGTCGGGAGCGAAGGCGACGGGATGGCCCAGCACCTCGGCCAGGGCCGGGACGATGGGGGCCAGGCTCATCGAGGGCACCACCTTGCCCTTGGGGCGGTCGAAGTGGGCCAGCAGCACCACCTTGGCGCCGCCTTTGCGCAGCTTCTCGATGGTCGGGACGGCGGCGCGCAGACGGGTGTCGTCGGACACCTGCCCCTCATGCATCGGCACGTTGAAGTCCACACGCACCAGGGCGCGCTTGCCGGAAAGGTCCGCGTCGTCGAGGGTGCGGAAGGTCATGCGAAGTCTCCGCTCACCCCAGCCACGGCCAGGGTCCAGATGAAAGAACGCCGGGCCATGCGATCCGGGTCCCGGCGTCCGCC
>DASUIJ010000470.1:0-35106 GCA_036279815.1 Phenylobacterium sp.
GAAACGGACCGGGCGCGGGGCGGGTATACTTCGATCCTGGATATTTGCGAAACCTGCCGAAATTCAGTCGGCGGGCTGCGCATCTCGTCGTTTTGCTGCCGGGGAAAAGGAATTCGAAGGGGGTTCAGAGTCTACATCCGATAACGATGTTTCGCTCCAAACCTTAACATCTCCAAATTGTCTTTAATGTCGGCGGGGCGGGCTGAAGTTAACTACTCCGGGCAAGTATGGATTTACCTCATTCCGGCACCCTTCCGGCATGACCAAACCTCGCTTCTCCCTCCGAAATTTGGTTCGCGACTTCATCTCCGGACCCCGGGCCGCCGCCGGCAACGTGGCGCTGATGTTCGCGATCGGCGCGCCCATACTGGTGGGCGCCGCCGGGATCGGGGTCGAGACGACCTACTGGTCCTACAAGTCGCTGCAGATGCAGGGCGCGGCCGACGCCGCAGCCCACGCGGCCGCCCTTGAGCAAAGGGCCGGGGGCGACCCCAGCCGGGTGAACGACGTGGGGGTCACCACCGCCACCGAGAACGGCTTCGACGCCACGGACGGCACCATCGTGATCAACAGTCCGCCGACGTCGGGGCCCGCCGCGGGCAAGGCGGCGGTCGAGGTGATCATCAAGAGCCCGGCCCACCGATTCATGTCGGCGCTGTTCTCCAGCCAGGACAAGATCCTGACGGCGCGGGCCGTGGCGCGGTTCAACGCCGCGACCAGCGCCTGCATCCTGGCGCTCAATCCCGCCGCGTCCAAGGCCGCCCTGTTCTCGGGCAGCACCAACCTCGGACTGACCGGCTGCAGCGTCATGGCCAATTCCCTGGCGGCCGACGCCGTCGTCAGCCAGGGCTCGGCGACCGTGGCGGCCGACTGCCTGATCAGCGCCGGCGGGGTGTCGCTCAATACCGGCGTCACCATGACCCAGTGCGACGCGCCGGTCACCCAGGCGCCGCCCGTCGGCGACCCCTTCAAGACCGTGCCGGCGCCTGCGAACACCGGCCCCTGCCTCAGCGACAACGGCGGCACCTTGCAGCCGGGCCGCTACTGCGCGGGCATGACCCTGAAGAACACCGTCAAGCTGAACCCTGGCGTCTACGTGGTCTCGGGCGGCGACTTCCGGGTCAACGCCAACGCCAACATCACCGGCGCGGGCGTGACCATCTACCTGGTCAACGGGTCCCACCTCAATCTGAACGGCAACGCCACCATCCAGCTCTCGGCTCCGACGTCGGGGACCTATTCCGGGATCCTGTTCATGGGGGACCGCAACAGCACGGGCGGCAGCAACGTCGTCAACGGCACCGCGGGGTCGCTGCTGACCGGCGCCATCTACTTCGCCAAGGAATCCGTGGACTACCTCGGTAATTTCTCCGGCCAGGGCGGCTGCACCCAGGTTGTGGCCGACACCATCCAATGGTCGGGCAACACCTCCATCAAGGGCGACTGCACCGCGCTCGGCATGAAGATGATCCCTGCATTGGCTGTCGTGAGGTTGACGGAATGAGCAAGTTGCTGAGCGCTTTCGCGCGGGACCGCCGGGGCAACGCCGCCGTCGAGTTCGCCCTCGTGGCCCCCATCATCCTGGCCATGTTCCTGAGCTCCTACGGGCTCTGGGAAGCGGCCAACCGCGGCCAGGACATGCGCGCGGCGCTGGACGCCGGGGCCCAGTACTACATGAACGGCGGCGCCAGCGATCCCACCGCCCAGCAGACCGTGGAGAGCGCCTGGAAGAACCGGCCGCAGGACTCCTCGGTCAACATCAGCCACAACTGCAAGTGCCAGAGCGTCGCCATGACCTGCTCGAGCGTCTGCGCCGACTTGTCGCCGCCCAGCGACTACGTCGACATCACGCTGACGTCGAAGGACCCTGCGGCCCTGATGAACAACCAGCTGCTCGAGAACCGGGTGGTCCGTGTCCGCTAAGGCGCAACCCGGCGATCTGGCGGCCCCACGAGACCGCAGGGCGTCCCGGAGATCGCGCGGCAGGAATTTCATTCGCGAGCGCTCCGGCTCGGCGGCCGTCGAGTTCGCGGTGGTCATGCCGGTCCTGCTGATTCTGCTGGCCGGCCTGGCCCAGTTCGCCTGGGTCCAGCATTGCAGCACCAGCCTGAGATACGCCCTGTCCGCCGCGTCCCGCCAACTGCTGCTCAACCCGAACCTGACCGAGGCCCAGATGCGCGACGCGGTGAAGGCCAAGCTCGCGGCGGCCGATCCCAACGTCACCGTGTCGTTGAGCATCGCCACGGTGGCCAGCGGCAAGGTCGCGACCCTGAACGGCGTCTATGCGCACACGATCTCGCTGCCGGGCCTGCCCTCCATTCCGCTCGACTATCACGCCTCGGTGCAGACCCCGCTTCCGGCGTTCTAGGGCCCGGATCCGGCAGGGTCGGGGCCGCATCCGCTCTCCCGAGGAAAATGCAGGTCCTGCGGCTCGGTGTCGGACGCCTCAGGGTCAGCCGTCATTCCTGACACACTCGGCGCCTGACGCCCCGGGGCGGGGCCTCGGGCCACCTCCCCCATTCCGCCCATGAAAAACGGCGGCGAGGTCGCCCTCGCCGCCGCAAATCTTCAGGTCCGTGTCCGGCGGCTACTTGGCCGGCGCAGCGGCCGGAGCGGCAGGGCCCGCCGCGGCGGGCGTGGCCGGAGCCGGCCCGGGAGCCGCCGCCTGGACCGGCGGCTTCTCGTCCAGCGGATGGGTCGGCTTGTAGGCGTCGTTGTACTTGACCACCGAGACCTTGCTCTTGACCAGGTTCTCGATGCCCTTGTTGACCACTTCCTGGACCTTCTGGCTGCGCAGCACGCCCGTGGCGTAGTTGATGGCGACCGGGCCGGTGAACGGCGCGGCGCGGCTGTCGCGGATCTGGTTGGCCAGGATCATGCCGGCGGACGGCACCATGAACACTTCGTTCGGCGGCAGCTTGTCGAGCTGGGCCACCATGTTCGGATCCGTGGTCGCGGTGTCCAGGACGCTGGCCGAGCGCTGGTACTGGAGGTTCTTCTTCGTCAGCAGCGCCTCGAATTCACCCAGGCTATGGAGCGGCAGGAATTCCTTCAGCTCCTCCTCGGTCTTCGGCCGCTCCATGCGGATCTGGTCGACGGTGATGATCCGGCGCTGCGCGAACATGGACGGGTTCTGGGCGACGAAGGTCTCGGCGTCCTGCCGCGACGGCGGGGACACGGTGGAGGCCAGCTGGCGCTGCAGGGCCTGGGTCAGCAGGGCCTCGCCGGCGCGCTGCTTCTCGATCGCGAAGGCCGGGGTCTTGTCCAGATTCTGGTCGTGGGCGGCCTTGGCCATGATCTTGCGGATGATGATCTGGCGAAGCGCGCCTTCCTCGACCAGCTTCGCGGCCTGCGGGTTGGGCGGGTTCGGCTGGCCGGCGAGTTCGGCGCGCAGTTCGGAGAGGGTGATCTCCTCCCCGTCGACGGTGGCGACCACCTGGCCGCTCGGCGCCTTGTTGCTCTTGGGCATGCCAGGGATGTGGCAGGCGACCAGGGCCACACAGGCGAGAGGCGCCAGGGTGCGCACGATCTTGAGTTTCATCGCTTCTCTTCCCCAATGCCGCCAGGGGCGGCCGCGTGTCGGACGACCGACGTGAAAACAAACGCCACCAGTACTGATAGCAGCGGCTCAGGTTCTTTAGCTACGAAAGTCCTTAAACAGTCGCGAAGGAAACACGCCATCTTCGCCGAAATCGATCCTGCCGGCGAAGTCGACCGGATCGATCCTCTGCAGTTCCTGAACAAGGACCGGGACACGCCGCCCCCCTCACGATGCCACGACGGGTCCGCATCGCCAACATGACGGCTCCCCGCTAGGCTTGAGAAGATTTCACGGGCGAGGCGGACATGGTCAAGTGGACCCGACGCCGATTTGCCGGCCTTTCGGCCGCGGCGGCCCTGGCCGGCGCATCCGGCTGGACGTGTCGTCGTCCAACGTCCCGCGCTTCGACGTCAACCCGAACACCGGCGCGCCGGAGGGCCGGCCGGGCCCGCGGCGGATCGCGCGCAACACGGTGTTCATGGACGGGCGGCGCCCGTCGCATGTGGTCCTGCCGGTGATTCCGGCGGGGAAGGCCTAGGGTCTTATTTGCGGCGCTGCTTGCGGGCGGCGTAGCGCGCGTCCCGGGCGGCCTTCTGTTCGGCGCGCAGGGCGAGCTCGCGGGCTTCGGCGGTGATCGCCTCTTCCTCGCGGCGGATCGCGTCGGCGGCCTCGGAGGCGGCGCGGCGGATCTCGCGTTCCTTGCGGCGCTCTTCGCGGAGGATCTCCAGCTCGAGCTCCCGCTCGGCGCGGCGCTGTTCGATGTTGGGGTCGATGACGGCCGGCTTCGGCTTGAGCTTGGCCAGAAGGGCCTTCTTGGCGGCGGCGGAGGCGGCTTGGCGGTCGTTGAAGGTAGAGTTTTTAGGATGGATCATGCGGGAGGCATCTAGTGGCTCGGCGGCGAAATGCGAAGCCCCCAAAACTGAAATTTCGCCCCGTTATTCGATAATTTCACTCAAAACCGGCCCGATTTCGTCGTGCAGCACCAGATCGGCATAGCGGTCCAGGTCGGTCGGCTCCCGGTTGACGATGGCCAGGCGGGCGCCGTTCCGCTTGGCGAGGGCCGGAAACGAGGCGGCCGGATAGACCACCAGGGAGGACCCCAGCACCAGGAACAGGTCGCAGGCCAGGGTCGCCTGTTCGGCGCGCCGCATGGGCTCGCCCGGCATCGCCTGGCCGAAGGAAATGGTGGCGCTCTTCACGACGCCCGCGCAGGCCCGGCACTGCGGCAGCACCCCGCGCTCGACGAAGCCGGGCCGAAGCTCGTCGATCTCGTGTCGCAGGCCGCATTCCAGGCAGGTCGCGTAGCTGGCGTTGCCGTGCAGCTCGATCACCTGGTCGGGCTCCAGTCCGGAATCCTGATGCAGGTTGTCGACGTTCTGGGTGATGACGTGGGCCAGCTTGCCCCGCGCGGCCAGGCGGGCCAGGGCGAGGTGTCCGGCGTTGGGCGCGCGGCCGGTCCAGCCGGCGCGGCCGGAGAAGACCCGGCTCCAGGCCTCGCGGCGCTGCTCGGGATCGCGCACGAAATCCTGGAACTGGATGGGCTTCATCCGGGTCCAGACCCCGCCGGGCGAGCGGACGTCGGGGATGCCGGATTCGGTCGAGATCCCGGCGCCGGTGAAGGCGACCACGCTGCGGGCCTCGGCGATCAGGCGGGCGAGTTCCAGGCGGGACGACATGAGCGACAATTTGCGGCGCCGCCGGCCCCGGCGCCAGCCCCCTCCCGGGCCCGGCCGTTAATCAAATGGACGAATTTTCCCCGCACCATGGCCGCCTGATCCGTTGGTTCGTCGCCCCCTCGCGTCGCCCCGGGAGGAGTTCTGAGCATGGACACGTCACGCATTCCGCTGCCCGGCGCCGAGTTGATCTCGGTGCGGATCGGCGACCAGGCCTACGCCATCGACATCATGGCGGTGCGTGAGATCCGCGGCTGGACGGCGGCCACGCCCCTGCCGCACGCGCCGCCCCACGTGCTGGGGATGATGAACCTGCGCGGCGCCATCCTGCCGGTGATCGACCTGGGCGCGCGGCTCGGCCTCGGCCCCGCCTCGCCCAACGCCTCCTCGGTGGTGGTGGTGGCCCAGATCGGCGAGGTCCAGATGGGCCTGGTGGTCGACGCCGTGTCCGACATCCTGACGGTGACCGAAGGCCTGATCCAGCCCGCGCCCAATGTGGGCTCCGACGAATCCGCCGCCTTCGTGGCGGGGGTGATGACCACCGAGACCGGCATCGTCAGCCTGTTGTCCCTCGACCAGGTCCAGCCGCCCGAAAGCGCCATCGCCGCCTGACGACGGGGGCGGGCCGCGGCCCGGAGTCCACGAGCGCCTAAAAAACGTGCGGCGCCCAAAAATTTTCGCCTGCCAAATCGGCAGTCCTCCTGTAGCCCTTGCGCACCATCGACGCCGCCGGGGCGTCGCACCGACGGGGGCGTGGGCATGGGCATGCGGACTTGGGCGCGGCTGGGCGCGCTGATCTCGATCGCGGCGGCCGGTCCGGCCTGGGCGCAAGGGACCGCATCCGTCCCCGACCACGGCGACACCGCCTGGATTCTCGCCGCCACCGCGCTGGTCCTGTTCATGACCCTGCCGGGCCTCGCCCTGTTCTATGCGGGCCTTGTCCGCGCCAAGAACGTGCTGTCGGTGATGATGCACTGCGTGGCCATCGCCTGCCTGGCCTCGGTGGTCTGGCTGGTCGCCGGCTACACCCTGGCCTTCTCCGGGACCGCCCCGCTGGTGGGCGACCTCGCCAAGCTCGGCCTGGTGTCGGTGGGGCGCGGCGCGGTGGTCGGGACCCTGCCCGAGACCGTGTTCTTCGCCTTCCAGATGGCCTTCGCCATCATCACCCCGGCCCTGATCGTCGGCGCCTTCGTCGAGCGCATCCGCTTCGGCGGCGTCCTGCTGTTCTCCGGCCTGTGGCTGCTGGTGGTCTACGCCCCGGTCTGCCACTGGGTCTGGGGCGGCGGCTGGCTGCAGGCGCGGCACGTGATGGACTATGCCGGCGGCCTCGTGGTGCACGCCACCGCCGGGGTCTCGGCCCTGGCGATGGCCTGGCGGCTGGGCCCGCGCGACGGCTATCCCCGCGACCTGTCGCCGCCGCACAATCCGGGCATGACCATGATGGGCGCGGGGATGCTCTGGGTCGGCTGGTACGGGTTCAACGCCGGCAGCGCTCTGGCCGCCAATGGCGACGCCGGCGCGGCCCTGGTCGCCACCCATATGTCGGCGGCGACGGCGGGGCTGGTCTGGGCCCTGATCGAGCGCCGCAAGTTCGGCCGATCCAGCATGGTGGGCCTGGTCACCGGCGTGGTGGCGGGCCTGGCCACGGTCACCCCCGCCTCGGGCTTCGTGGGCCCGCTGGGCGGGATGGCGCTGGGCGCCGTCGGCAGCGTGGTCTGCTTCTTCGCGGTCGAGATCGTGAAGCATCGCCTGAAGATCGACGACAGCCTCGACGTCTTCGCCGTCCACGGGGTCGGCGGCATCCTGGGCTCCCTGCTGGTGGCGGTCCTGGCCGCGCCGGCCCTGGGCGGCGCGGGCTATGCGGCCGGGATCGGCATGGCCGGCCAGGCCCTGACCCAGCTGATCGGCGTGGCGGTGGTCTGCGCCTGGTCGGGGGTGGCCACCCTGGTCCTGGTGTTCATCGTGCGCCGGACGGTGGGCCTGCGGGCCAGCGACGAGGCGGTGGACGAGGGTCTCGACATGGCCGCCCACGGCGAGCGCGCCTACAACCCCTGACGGCCGGGGCGCGGAGGCGCTCAGGCGGCGGGCGGGGCTCCGAACGCGGCCGCGAGGTCGGCCTCGTCCAGCCCGTCGATCTCGACGATCTTCAGCCGCGCCGTGTCGCCCGAGGCGATGCGCACGCTGGATTTGGGCCGCCTGAGCGACTTGGCGAGGAAGGCGATCACGGCCGCGTTGGCCTGGCCCTCGGCGGCGACGGCGGTGACCCGGATCTTGAGATGGGGTCGCCCCGACGGATCGAGCGCCCAGCCGTCGACCGCGTCCCGGCCGCCCTTGGGCGTCACCCGGACCGCCAGACGCATCGGCTCAGCCGATCATCGCGATCAGGGGGGAGAAGATCAGCGGCAGCAGGAACCGGCGCACGCCCTCGATGACCAGGAGGACGATGATCGGGCTGATGTCCACGCCGCCCAGGGGCGGGATCATGCGCTGGAACGGCCGCAGGACCGGACGGGTCACCGCGTCCAGGAACCGGGCCACGCCGTTCACGAACTGGTTGCGCAGGTTGATCACGTCGAAGGCGACCAGCCAGGACATGATGGCGCTGACGATGATGGCCAGGCTGAGCAGGCCCAGCAGGGCGTCGGCGATGTAGA
The DNA here is from genome assembly GCA_036279815.1 of Phenylobacterium sp. GTDB lineage: Bacteria > Pseudomonadota > Alphaproteobacteria > Caulobacterales > Caulobacteraceae > Phenylobacterium. The sequence goes on from DASUIJ010000470.1 coordinate 7,869, forward strand.
GGAGGAAGCTTCCCATGGCCCCGGTTTAGCCGCGCCACTGGCGCAATGGCAAGCGAAGCGCATTCGGCGACTTGACAGGCGGCTCCCGAAAAAGCTTATTCCGCCGCTCCTGGGGGCCGTAGCTCAGTTGGTAGAGCGCCTCGTTCGCAATGAGGAGGTCAGCGGTTCGATTCCGCTCGGCTCCACCAGGAATTCTTCCCATCCCTCCGCGAGAGCCGGCCCGCCCTAGTGGGCGTCGTCCCAGTTGTCCGCCGCGCGGGCCTCGACCACCAGGGGCACGGAGATCGCCACGGCCGGTTCGGCCGCGCGCTCCATCACGCGCTTGGCGACCTTGATCAGTTCGTCGGCCTCGGCCTCCGGCGCCTCGAACACCAGTTCGTCGTGCACCTGCAGCAGCATCCTGGCTTCCAGCCCCGCCGCCTTCAGCGCGGCCGGCATGCGGATCATGGCGCGGCGGATGATGTCGGCGGCCGCGCCCTGGATCGGGGCGTTGATGGCCGCGCGGTCGCCGAAGGCGCGCTCGGCCTGGCTCTTGGAATGCACCGCCGGGATGTTGACCTTGCGGCCGAAGATGGTGGTGACGAACCCCTGGGCCCGGGCCGCCTGCTTGGTGCGGTCCATGTAGGACCGGATGCCGGGGAAGCGCTCGAAATAGGTCTTGATGTAGGCGCCGGCCTCGTCCTGCGGGATCGAGAGCTGGTTGGCCAGGCCGAAGGCCGAGATGCCGTAGACGATGCCGAAATTGATCGCCTTGGCCCGGCGGCGGGTTTCCGCCGGCATGCCCTCGATCGGCACGCCGAACATCTCCGAGGCGGTCGAGGCGTGGATGTCCAGGCCCTCGGCGAAGGCCTTCTTCAGCTGCGGGATATCGCCGATGTGGGCCAGCAGGCGCAGTTCGATCTGGCTGTAGTCGGCGCTGATCAGCAGCTTGCCGGGCTCGGCCACGAAGGCCTTGCGGATCTTGCGGCCTTCCTCGGTGCGGACCGGGATGTTCTGCAGGTTCGGGTCGTTGGACGACAGGCGCCCGGTGGTGGTCGAGGCCAGGGCGTAGGAGGTGTGGATGCGGTTGGTCCGCGGCGCGATGGCCGTGACCAGGGCGTCGGTATAGGTGCCCTTCAGCTTGGACAGCTGGCGCCAGTCCAGCAGCACGCGGGGCAGCTCGTGGCCCTGGGCGGCCAGCTCCTCCAGGATCGAGGCGTCGGTGCCCTGCGCCCCGGTGGCGGTGAGCCGCTTGGACGCGATCCCCATCTCGCCATACAGGACTTCGCCGATCTGCTTGGGGCTGCCCAGGTTGAAGGGCCGCCCGGCCAGGCGGTGGGCCTCGGCCTCCAGCTCGGTCATCCGCACCGAGAAATCGTGGCTCAGGCGGGCCAGCTGGTCGGGATCGACCCGGATGCCGGCATTCTCCATCTGCGCGAGCACCGGCGGCATGGGCCGCTCCAGGGTCTCGTAGACGGTGAGCAGGCCCTCGGTCCGCAGGCGCGGGCGCAGGACCTGGTAGAGCCGGAGCGTCACGTCGGCGTCCTCGGCCGCGTAGCAGGTGGCCGGCTCCAGGGCCACGTGCTTGAAGCTCTTCTGGGCCTTGCCCGTCCCGGCCACCTGCTTGAACGAGATCGGCTCGTGGCCCAGCCAGCGCTTGGACAGCTCGTCCATGCCGTGGCTCTTGTGCAGGCCGGCCTCCAGCACATAGCTGATCAGCATGGTGTCTTCGATCGGCGCCACCTCGATCCCGTACCGGGACAGCACCGCGATGTCGTACTTGGCGTTCTGCGCCACCTTCAGGACGGAGGGATCCTCCAGCAGCGGCTTCAGCCGGGCGATCACCTGGTCCAGCGGGATCTGGGTGATGTCGGCCGGCGCGTCGAACGCCAGCCCGCCCTCGTGCTCGTGGGCCACGGGGATGTAGCAGGCCTCGCCCGGCGCCGTGGCCAGCGAGATCCCGCACAGGCCGGCGTTGGCCGAGGACAGGGCGTCGGTCTCGGTGTCGAAGGCGACCACGCCGGCCGCCCGCGACCTGGCGATCCAGGCGTCGAGGGTCTCGAGGTCGCGGACGCAGGCATAGAGCGAGGTGTCGATCGGTCCCTGGGCCGGGGCCGGCGCCGCGGGCTTCTGCCCGTTGGCCGGCGCCGCCGACATCGCCGTCGAGGGGACGGCCCCGCCGCCGTTGGCGATCCGGCGCGCCAGGGTGCGGAACTCCATCTCCTCCAGGAAGGCGGCCAGGATCTCGTGGTCCGGCTCCGCCACCGCCAGGTCGTCGATGGGGGCGGGCAGGGGGGTGTCGCAATCCAGCTGCACCAGCTGGCGCGACAGGCGGATCTGGTCGGCGAAGTCGATCAGGGTCTGGCGGCGCTTGTCCTGCTTGATCTCCGAGGCCCGGGCCAGCAGCGTGTCGAGGTCGCCGTATTCGTTGATCAGCAGGGCGGCGGTCTTGACCCCGATGCCCGGCGCGCCCGGCACGTTGTCCACCGAGTCCCCGCACAGGGACTGCACGTCCACCACCTTGTCGGGGGTGACGCCGAACTTCTCGAACACCTGGTCGGGGCCGATCTTCAGGTTCTTCATGGTGTCGAGCATGGAGACCCGGTCGCCCACCAGCTGCATCAGGTCCTTGTCCGAGGAGACGATCATCACCTCGCCGCCGATGTCGCGCACCTTGCAGGCATAGGCCGCGATGATGTCGTCGGCCTCATAGCCGGGCAGCTCCAGGCAGGAGACCCCGAAGGCCCGGGTGGCGGCGCGCACCAGCGGGAACTGGGGGATCAGGTCCTCGGGCGGCGGCGGACGGTGGGCCTTGTACTGGTCGTAGAGCGCGTTGCGGAAGGTCTTTTCGGAATGGTCGAACACCACCGCCAGGTGGGTCGGCGCATCGGCCTGGGCCTTCATCTCCACCAGCAGCTTCCACAGCATGTTGCAGAAGCCCGAGATCGCCCCGATCGGCAGGCCGTCGGTCTTGCGGGTCAGGGGCGGCAGGGCGTGGAAGGCGCGGAAGATGAAGCCGGACCCGTCCACCAGGTACAGCCGGACGGCGGGCCCGTCCTGGGTGTTGGCGCGGGGCAGGTCGGGCAGGGCGGCGGCTTCGGCGTCGGTCATGGCGCGAAGATAAGGCGCGGCGCCGCCCGGGTCACCTGCCTCGGTCGACGCTGCTGACAGAACCTAGCCGAACCGCTTGTTGAGGTTCGGCACGCCGCCGCCGGCCGCGGCCAGCCCGTCCGGATCGCCGCTCTGCAGGAAGGCTTCGGTCGCCCTGATCAGGGCGGTGAAGGCGGCGTTGAACAGCCCGGTCGCCGAGGACAGCCGTCGCACGCCCAGCGCCTGCAGCCTGGCGGCCGTCGGCACGCCGCTCCGGGACATGACGTTCAGCGGCAGGGCGATCTTCTGCGCCAGCCGGCCGATCAGCTCGGCGTCGTTGGGCCCGGGCACGAAGACGCCGCTGGCGCCCGCCGTCCGGTAGAGCTCGGCGCGGCGGACGGCCTCGGCCTCCGCCGCCTCGCCCTGGGCCAGGCCCTTCAGGTAGACGTCGGTCCGGGCGTTGATGAACAGCCTGACCCCCGCGCCGTCGGCCGCCTTGCGCGCCGCCTCGATCTTGCGGGCGTGCAGGTCGGGCGCGCGTGCGCCGTCCTCGAGATTGATCCCCACGGCGCCCGCGCCGATCACGCCCCGGATGGTCTCGGCCAGGGTCGCCAGGTCGTCGGTATAGCCGCCCTCGATGTCGGCGGTCAGCGGGACCTTCGAGGCCCGGGCGCACTCGGCGATCACCTGCAGCAGGACCGGCACGGGCAGGGCGTCGCCGTCCGGATATCCCCGGGCCCAGGCCACGGCGGCCGAGGAGGTGGCCACCGCCGCGGCCCCGGCGTCGCTCATCAGGGCGGCGCTGGCCGCGTCCCAGGCGTTGGGCAGCACCAGGACCTGCGGGCCCTCATGAAGCTGATGGAAGATCGTGGCGTTGTCGGACATGGCGGCCTCCTGATGCTGTGGAGGACGATATAGGCGGCCCGCGCGTGACACGCTGGCGGAAAGCGGACGCCGACGGGACCACTCTGGCCTCGCCTAAGGGCCGGGTCATCGGACCTTCCCGGGCGTCGGAGGCACGACGTTGGCGTGGCGGGCGAGATGGCGCCAGACGCCGTTCTCCCGCAGATAGACGTTGGTGTAGCGGCGGTTCAGCAGCTTGACGCCGTACATCCTCGCCTGCTCGCTGGCTTCGCCGGGCAGCACCACTTCATGGCCCATCACCACGCCGACGTCGCCGGTGACGACCACCGTCTCCGGCGTTCGCTCGAACTGCTCGTTGCGGATTTCTCCGGACCCGACCATCGAAACCAGCATCTCCTTGGTCAGGATGCGGTTGTTGGGCGCGTTCACCCTCAGGTGCGGGTGAGAGATTTCGGCCAGGACCTTCAGGTCCCCGGTGGCGACGGCTTCCCGCTGTCGGGCGTCGATGGCGCGCAGGGCGGTTTCGTCCGGAGACATCTGCGCGAAGGCGGGAAACGCCGCGGCGATCAGTGCGATGGGCGGCAGCCAGAGCTTCAGCATCGGATCCTCCAGGGATCCGCGCACCTTACGAGTCTTGCGGCGGGCCGCAAATCAGTGGCCGTGCGGGCCCTCATAGACGCCCGGCGCCAGCCGCTCGTCCTCCAGGCCCTCGGAGCCCGCGGCCAGCACGAAGCGGCGGTCGCAATAGGGGCACTCGACGAAATCGCTCTCGCCCATCTCGAGATAGACGCGCGGATGGCCGAGCGCGCCGCCGACCCCGTCGCAGGAGATGCGTCGGGTGCGCACCGTCACACGCTCGGCGACGGGCCCCGGCGAGGTCAGGGCGGGCTTGGCGGGGGCCGGCTCGGGGCGGGCGGACTTGGCGGGGGCTTTGCGGGCCATGAAACTCTCCAGCCGCGGACGCTTGGCGATGCGTCCGCGCGGGCCTAGGTATGCGACCATTGGATTACGCGTCAATTGCGCCCGTAGCTTCGAAAGACCTGATGACCCTTCCCGACTACGCCATCGAGGCGAAAGGCCTGATCAAGACCTATCCGGCCACCAAGACGACCCCCGAGATGCACGCGCTGCGGGGCATCGACCTGAGGATCCCCCGCGGCTCGATCTTCGGCCTGCTGGGTCCCAACGGGGCCGGGAAATCGACCTTCATCAACATCCTGGCCGGCCTGACCAAGAAGACCTCGGGAACGGTCACCATCTGGGACCGCGACATCGACATCCGTCCGCGCGACGCCCGCGCCGCCATCGGCGTGGTCCCCCAGGAGATCGCCGCCGACCCCTTCTTCACGCCCAAGGAGTCGCTGGAGGTCCAGGCCGGCATGTACGGCGTGCCGCGCGCCGAGCGGCGGACCATGGAGCTGCTCAACGCGCTCGGCCTCGGCGACAAGGCCGACGCCTATGTGCGCCAGCTCTCCGGCGGCATGAAGCGCCGGCTGATGGTCGCCAAGGCCATGACCCACAACCCGCCGGTGCTGATCCTCGACGAGCCCACCGCCGGCGTCGACGTGGAGCTGCGCCGCCAGCTGTGGCGCTATGTGCTGGAGCTGAACGCCAAGGGCGTGACCATCGTGCTGACCACCCACTATCTGGAAGAGGCCGAGGAGCTCTGCGACCAGATCGCCATCATCAATCGCGGCCAGGTCGTGGCCTGCGAGCCGACCGCCACCCTGCTGCGCCGGCTCGACACCCGCGCGGTGGTGGTCACGCCGGAGGAGCCGATGGCGGAGGCGCCGGTGCTCGAGGGCTTCGAAACCAGGTCCCGGGCCGGCGGGGCCTTCCAGGTCACCTACCGGACGGGCGAATCCAGCGTCGAACAGGTGCTGGCCGCCGTGCGCGCCGCGGGCCTGCACATCAAGGATATCGCCACCGAGGACCCGGACCTGGAGGACGTGTTCGTCTCCCTCACCACCCAGGCGCCCGAACCCGTCACCGACTGAGCTTCCGTTCCGCCGATGTTTCCGCTAGAAGCGCGTTCCGCTCAGGCGAAAACGCACCCGTAGCTCAGCTGGATAGAGCGTTGCCCTCCGAAGGCAAAGGTCACACGTTCGAATCGTGTCGGGTGCGCCAGTCTCTCCGCATTTGAAGACAGGCTGACGGAATCCTCCCCGGATGGGGCGGGGCCGGCTCCACAACAACCGTTGCCCTTCGCGGCCAAACGCAAGAGTTTAGGTGCGAAGGGGCGAACGGTGGCGGGTCTGAGTCGCGTGGCGCCCGCGAACGAGGTGGACGTGGCGTCGAGACTGTCGATCTATCACCCGCCCGGCCGCCTGGGGCTGGGCCAGAACCCTTTCGGCAAGGACGTCGCCAACCTGCAGCTCTATCGGGCGCTGGCCACCTATGGCGGCTATGACCAGATCGATCTGCTGTCCAACGTCGCCGGCGACCCCGAGGTCCTGAGCGCCAGCCTGTTCCCGGCCGGCCGGCCGGCGGCCCGGGTGACCACCGGCTCGGTCCTCTCGCCGGAAGCCCCGCAGGCGGCCGGCGTGCTGTTCCGGGGCCAGCCGGACCTGAACGAGCTGGCCTGGATCCGCCGGCGCACGACGGGCGACGCCGCCTACAGCCTGGTGGGCCTGATCCACACCATCGCCCCGCCGGCCATGCGCGAGATGATCGCCGCCTCGGTGGTCGCCCCGGTGCAGGACTGGGACGCGGTGATCTGCACCTCGCCCTCGGTGCGCGACGCCATGGTCCGCATGTTCGACGACTACGGCGACTATCTCGGCGACCGCTTCGGGGGCCCCAGGCGCCCGCGCCCGCGGTTGCCGGTGATCCCCCTGGGGGTCAACGCCGCGGAGATCCGCGAGAAGGCCGACCGCGGCGGGGCCCGCGCCCGGGTCCGCGCCGACCTCGGGATCGAGGGCGACGAGGTGCTGATCGTCTGGGTGGGCCGGCTGTCGTTCTTCGAGAAGGCCTTTCCCCAGCCGATGTTCCGCGCGGTGGAGGAGGCGGCCCAGGCGACCGGCGTGCGGCTGCACTTCGCCCTGGCCGGCTGGTTCCCCAACGGCGACGCCGACCGCGCCCGCTACGAGCAGTCGGCCCGCGCCTACGCCCCCAGCGTCCAGGTGGACTTCCAGGACGGCAACGACCCGGAAGTGGTGGCCGACCTGTGGGCGGCGGGCGACATCTTCATCTCGCTGGTCGACAACATCCAGGAGACCTTCGGCATCACCCCGGTCGAGGCCATGGCCGCCGGCCTGCCGGTGGTGGTCAGCGACTGGGACGGCTATCGCTCCACGGTGCGCGACCGGGTCGAGGGGTTCCTGATCCCCACCCTGGGCGGCCCCCCCGGACCGCTCGGCCAGGCGCTGGCCGCCCGCCACGGGGTGGGCCTGGAGACCTACCAGGCCTATGTGGGCGCCGTCGCCCAGCACACCGCCGTGCACGTGGGCAGGGCGGCGGAGGCCATCGCCGAGCTGGTCCGCTCGCCCGACCTGCGCAAGCGCATGGGCGCCGCCGGCCGCGCGCGGGTCCGCGACGCCTTCGACTGGCCGGTGGTGGTGCGCCAGATCAACGGCCTGCTGCGCGAGCTCGCCCAGGTGCGCGCCGGCGCGCCGGCGCAGGAGCATGTCCAGCGCATCAATCCCCTGCGCGGCGACCCCTTCGCCGACTTCGCGGGCTTCGCCACCCACGCCCTGGACGTGGACATGCGGCTCAGGCTGCGGCCCGGCGTCGGCCCCGCCGACATCGAGCGCATCGCCCAGGTGGACCTCGACAAGGCCTTCGGCGGCTGGCGCGGCAGCATGGAGGAGGCGGCGCTGATCCTGGCGCGGGTGGCCGAGGCCGAGGCCTCGACCGTCAAGTCTGTGCTGCTCGCCTTCCCGATGGAACGCCGCCGCGCGATCCAGATGAGCCTGGTCTGGATGGCCAAGCTCGGCCTGCTGGACTGGCTGGACTGACGCCCTAGACCAGCAGCTTCTCCCGCAGCCGCGCCTGGGCGGCGGCGTCGACCCCCAGCCCGGCCAGATAGGCGTCCACCGATCCGCGCTCGGCGGCGATGGCGTCGAAGGCGGCCTGCAGGTAGCGGGCGTCCACGCCCAGGAAGGCGCGCACGGCCACGTCCGACGGGGTCCGGCCCAGGGACTGCTCCAGGGCCTTGGCCACCACCGGCAGGCGGGCCTCCAGCCGGGCGGCCTTGTTGGTCAGCATGTAGTCGGCTGCGGCGTCGTCGGGATGCACCCCCAGCACGTGATGGGTCAGGGCGGCCAGCAGGCCGGTGCGGTCCTTGCCCGCGGTGCAATGGATCAGCACCGGCCCGTCGACCTCGTCCAGGGCCTGGAAATAGCTTCGGAACAGCTCGCCGTGGCGCGGCTCGAACGGCGCCTTGGCGTAGTAGTCGAGGAAGAAGGCCAGGACGCTGCCGGGCGTGAGGTCGGTCTGCCGCAGGAAGGCCACGTGCGGCGCCTCGGCCTGGTCGCCGTGATCGTTGTCGATCACCCGGCCCGCGAACCCGGCCGGGCGGGGCGTGGGCTGGGCGTCCCGCTCCTTGGGACGGCGCAGGTCGACCACCACGGCCAGGTCCAGGGCCCCGATGGCGTCCAGGTCCTGGGGCGTGGCCGCGCCGTGGTGGGCCGAGCGCCAGAATCGGCCCTGGGCCATGCGCCCGCCTCCGGCCGTGGCGTAGCCGCCGTAGTCGCGGAAGTTCTCCACACCCTCGAGGTCCAGGATGCGCGGGTCGGCGGTCATGATGTCGTCCATGGCGGGGAGGTTAGAAGGGGATTGTGACAGGCTGACGCCACGTCGGTCAGCCGCCGCCGATCATCGGGCCTGGGCGTCCGCCAGGCTGCCGGAATAGGCCGCGTGGCCCACATGGGTGAGCCGGGAGTGGAAGTCGGCGAACACCTCGCCGCCCAGGTCGCGCCAGCGCCGGCAGAAGGCGTAGTCCTCCGAAAGGTATTCCCCGGTCTCGGCCTCGATCATGGTCTCGAACATCATCACCGCGCCGTCGGGCGCATAGCCGGCCAGGTCGCGCAGGCGCGCCGTCAGTTCCGGGTGGGCCTCGGCGACCGCTTGCACCACCCGCCGTTTGATCAGCATGAAGCCGGTTCCCACATAGGCCACCGGCCCGAACCCGTCGTCGTCCACCTCGACGCTGTTGGTGGGGCTGGGGATGAAGCGCACGACATATCCCACCGAGGCCGCCTGGATGTCCTTCAGCCCGTCCAGGGCGGCCTGCCGCGCCTTGGCCCAGTCCACCTGTTTCAGCGGATAGACCCCGCCCACCAGGTCGCGGTCGGCGTCCAGCAGGCGGAACACCTGGTCGGGGGTGAACCCGATATCGGCGTCGACGAACAGCAGGTGGGTGGCCTGGCCCGCCAGGAACTTGGCCGCCATGCTGGCCCGCGCCCGGGTGATCAGGGCGTCGCCGCCGCCCAGCTCCACCTCCAGACCCACGCCCTTCTCGGCGCAGGCGCGCTGCAGGGCCAGGACCGAACCCATGAAATGGATATGGGCCAGGCCGCCGTAGCAGGGCGTGGCCAGGAAGATCGAGCGGGCCTCGGGCATTCGCACCTCGTCAGCAGAGGGCGAGCTTCCGGTGCTCCGGCCCTGGCCGCAAGCGGCGCCGACGGGTCAGGGCTGTTTGCCCGGCCAGGTCAGGAAGCCCATCCGGTCCCGCCCGGCGGCCTGGGGCCGGCAGTCGCAATCGTCGGGACGCACGCCGCCGCCGCCCGAGGAATAGCCGCTTTCGCGGCGCTCATAGCGCCAGGCGCCGTGCTCGGAGCCGCTTTCCCGACGCTCGTAGGCGTAGCCGTCGCGGCGTTCCTCGCGGCGTTCCTCGACATAGGGGGCGTGGTCGTAGTCCCCCTCGCGCCTTTCATAGCGGTAGCCGCCCTCGACCCCCTCGTCGCGGCGCTCATAGCTTTCGCTGCGCGAATATTGCTCGTCCCGGCCATAGGAATCGCCCGGACGGGCATAGACCGGCGGATGGACGAAGCGGCCCATGTGGTGGCCGCCCATATGGCCGCCGCCGTGATGGGCGTCGGGCGCCGGCGCGGGCCGGCCCGTATAGCCGCCGGCATAGGCGTAATGGCGCACCGGCGGCATGGTCGCCGCCCGATGATGGACGTGGCGCGCGCGGGGAGCCGGGGCCCGCCAGGCGGCGCGATGGGCCTTCACGCGGCGGACCTTCGCCGCCGCGGCGGGGACCGCCGCCGGGACCTTGGCGGCCTCGGGCGCCATGGCCGGCGCGGCGGGCGGACAGGCCGGGGCGGGCGTCGGCGGGCAGGCGACAGCCTGCGGGCCCGCGGTCGGCGCGGCGGCGATCTGGGCCGTGGCCGGTTCAGGCCGGGTCCCGGTCAGCTCGGACCTCTTGGCGGAGTCGCAGGCCGCGAGTCCGGCCAGGGCGGCGAGGGCGATAAGGGTCGGCAGGCGCATGACGGAGGCTCGAAGTCTCTATTGAACCGCGACCATGGGGGTCGGATGTCGTTAACGCTGTGGCTTTCACCGTGGGCGCGAAGAAAACGATCCACAAGGCTCCCGTACCGGGCGAGCCCCCTATCGGCGCATCCTGCGGATCGCCATCCAGACCAGCAGCGCCAGGCCCGCCCCCAGGCTGTCGGCGGCGAAGTCGCGCCAGTCCCCCTGGCGGCCGAACCCCATGGTCATCTGCAGGAACTCGACCCCGGCGCCCAGGGCCAGGCTGAACAGGATGATCGCCCGCGGCCGCCGGGGCGACAGCACCAGGCCCGACCCCGCCAGGATCGCCCAGGTGACGGCGTGGGCGGCCTTGTCCCAGACCCGCTCCGCGCCAGGGACGTCCCTGGTGGGCGCCAGGCACATGTAGAGCACCACCAAGGTGGCGAGCGCATAGAGGGCCAGGCGGATCGGGCGGGGAAGGCGCGAGAGGAACATCGGCCCTAGTTCGCACGGCCGGTCCCGCCTGACCAAGCCCGCTTGGCGCCGTCGCCGCGGCGCGTGCTAGATGGACCCGATCATCGTTCGAGGTTTGTCCCCATCGTGCTGAAGCTCACGCCCCCCTCCTATATCGGCCGCTCATTCTTCGGCCTGAAGGACGCCGACGCCTTCGTCGAGGCGCGCGACAGGATGCTCGGCGAGATCAAGTGGGACCATGGGGTGTTCGCCAGCGACAACCTCATCACCTGGGAGCGGACCCTGGGCTTCCTGCGCGACCAGCCCTTCGTCGACGCCGTCAACCGGAACACCCGCCCCGGGGCGGAGCGCGGCGCGGTCTGGCGCACCGCGACCCTGGTCTGGGCCGCCCGATCGGCGGCGCGCCTGGACGGCGATTTCGTCGAGTGCGCCTGCTATCGCGGCAGCTCGGCGCGGACGGTGGCCGACCTGGTGGACATCTCCAGCCGCCGCTATTTCCTCTATGATCTCTTCGACCACGACGAGACCATGCCCCACCACAGCATGCCGGAGCATTCGGCGAAGCTCTACGCCGAGGTGCGCGAGCGATTCCCCGAGCCCAATGTGATCATCACCCAGGGCCGGGTGCCGGACAGCCTGGCCCTGGCGGCGCCCGACCGGATCGCCTTCATGCACCTGGACCTCAACAACGCAGAGGCGGAGATCGGAGCGCTGGAAGTGCTCTGGGACCGCATCCTGCCGGGCGGCGTCCTGGTGCTCGACGACTTCGGCTGGCTGGCCTATTCGAAGCAGCATTGGGCCGAGACCGCATGGCTGCGCGAGCGCGGGCACTTCATCCTCGAGATGCCCACCGGCCAGGGCCTGGTCATCAAGCAGGCTTGAAGCGGGCCCGGGCCCGAAAGCGGATTTCACTTCGCGCCGATGCCAGCTAGCTTCGCGCCGGCATTTTTGGCGCGGAGCGGACGATGACGGTCGAGGCGGTGATCTGGGATTTCGGCGGGGTGTTCACCTCCTCGCCGTTCGAGGCCTTCAACCGCTACGAGGCGGAGAACGGCCTGCCCAAGGACCTGATCCGCAAGGTCAACTCCACCAACCCGGACCACAACGCCTGGGCCCTGTTCGAGCGCAACGAGATCAACACGGCCGGCTTCGACCAGCTGTTCCTCGAGGAGTCCACCTCGCTCGGCCACCCGGTGCCCGGGCGCGAGGTCCTGCCCCTGCTCTCGGGCAGCCTGCGCCCGCGCATGGTCGCCGCGCTGAAGGCCTGCAAGGAGCAGTTCAAGGTCGGCTGCATCACCAACAACGTGGTCTCCGAGCACAGCCCCGGCCAGGACGCCGGCCAGCGGATGGCCGGCGCCATGGGCCAGGTGATGCCCCTGTTCGACGCCATCATCGAGAGCTCGAAGGCCGGCGTCCGCAAGCCCGACCCGCGCATCTACCTGATGATGTGCGACCTGCTGGACGTCCGTCCCGAGGCCTGCGTCTATCTCGACGACCTGGGCATCAACTGCAAACCGGCCGCGGGCCTGGGCATGCGGGCGATCAAGGTGGTGAACGTGGACCAGACCCTGGCGGAACTCTCCGAGGCCACCGGCCTGACCTTCGACGCGGAGGGGGCGGCGTGACCCGGCCGGTCAAGATCGGCGCGATCGACGCCCTGGAGAAGCTGCCCGGCTGGAGCGACCTGCCCGGCGGCCGCGACGCCATCTCCCGAACCTACCGCTTCGCCGACTTCAACATCGCCTTCGCCTTCATGACCCGGGTGGCGCTCAAGGCCGAGAAGATCGACCATCACCCGGAGTGGTCCAACGTCTACAATCGGGTGGAGGTGACGCTCACCACCCACGACGCCGACGGCGTCACCGACCTGGATGTCGAGATGGCCCAGTTCATGGACCAGGCGGCCCAGGCCCTGGGCGCCAAGGATTAATCCAAGGGGAGTCGCCGATGGCGGGACGAGTCGCGGGCAAGAAGGCCTTCATCACCGGCGGAGCCCAGGGGCTGGGCGCGGCCATGGCGCGCAAGCTGGCCGCCGAGGGGGCCAAGGTCTCCATCGCCGACATCAACCACGACGGCGCCAGGGCTGTCGCCGCGGAGATCAACGCCGAGCACGGCGAGGGAACCGCCTTCGCCTTTCCGCTGGACGTGACCAAGGAAGATCAGTGGATCTTCGCCCTGGAAGAGGCCGACGCGGCCATGGGCGGCATCTCGGTGCTGGTGAACAACGCCGGCATCAGCCGGGGCGGCAATATCGAGCAGCTCAGCTTCGAGGACTGGAAGCTGGTGATGAGCGTGAACGTGGATTCCGTGTTCCTCGGGACCAAGCACGCGCTCAAGTACATGCGCGAGAACCAGCCGGGCTCGATCATCAACATCTCCTCGATCGCCGGCCTGATCGCCGCCCACAATTCGCCGGTCTACAACGCCTCGAAGGCCGGCGTCTGGCTGCTCTCCAAGGGCATCGCCCTGCATTGCGCCAAGCAGGGCCTGGATATCCGCTCGAACTCCATCCATCCGACCTTCATCGACACCCCGATCCTCGACCCGCTGCGCCAGCAGTTCGGCAAGGAGGTCGCGGAGGGCAAGCTCGCCCGTCAGATTCCCCTGGGCCGCATCGGCGAACCCGAGGACATCGCCAATGCGGCGCTCTACCTGGCCAGCGACGAGTCCAGGTTCATGACCGGCGCCGAGCTCAAGCTCGATGGCGGCATATCGGCGATGTAGGGATGGGGTTCGGCCGGACGTGAGCCTTGGCTCACATCGTCCCGGGCGGCGCCCAGGCGGCGACGGCGGCCAGCAGGCCGCCGGTGTCCAGCAGAGCCAGGCCCAGCAGGGCCCGATGAGTCCATCCGCAAGCCGGAGCCCCGCCGGGATGGCCGCGCGCCAGCCCCACGGCGGCGGCCCCGCGCCCGAACGCCCAGAGCACCTCGGCCAGGTTGGCGACCGCCTCGTCGGGGGCGCGGTCCGACAGGGCGCGGCCGACGGCCAGGCGCATGGCGGCCAGGGCGGCATCCTCCGCGGCGACCACCTCGGCCGTCGGTTCGCTGTCCCGCAGTTCGTACATCAGCCGATAGAGGGCGGGGTGGGCGTCCACGAAGTCCAGATAGGACGCGCTGATCGCCCGCAGGCCCGGCCCGCCGGTCTCGCCGGCGTCGGCGTGCTCCAGGGTCGCGCTCAGGGCCAGGAACCCCTCGCGCGCCAGGGCCCCCAGCAGGGAGTGCTTGTCGGCGTAATGATAATAGACGGTGGGCGCTGAAACGCCGGTCAGGGCGGCTATGGCGCGAAGCTGGAGGTGGTCGCGGCCGTCCCGTTCCAGGATGGTCTTGGCGGCGGCCAGCAGCCGGTTGCGGACATTCCCCATATGGTAGGGCCGCGCGCCGCGCTGCGGGGAATAGTCGATCGCGTGGCTCATCCGGCGGCCTCGCCCACGGCGAAGCCGGCCCACCTCGACCCCCGGCCTTGAAGACGCCACGTGTGTTTCACCGTGTGCCCACCTGGGAGCAACCGCGTCCAGACCCCATCCGAACGCCGTTCTCTGACGGGAAGGATGGCCGAACAAATGTTTGTTTATCAAGCGGGGATTTCGTCGCGGGCCGCAGGGGACGGCGGTTCGAGGCCCTCCGGGACCTCCGGCGAAAGCATTTGTCTAACGCGGTTAGAATCCATCCGATGCCCCTAACGGGTGCTGCGTGACGTCCACGCCGACATCCGAAAAAGCCGGGCTCGAAGCGGCCCGATCACAAGGGGAGGCCACATGTCATCGTACCGCACACCCGCGGCGCGTCCCGTTAGCGGACTGCGCGCCCTGCTGATCCTCGGCGCCTCGGCCGGGGCCCTGAACGCCCTGGCCCTGCCGGCCTTCGCCCAGTCCACGGCCGGGTCCAACGTGATCGAGGAGCTGGTGATCACCGCCGAGAAACGGGAGCAGAGCCTGCAGGACGTCGCCGTGGCCGTGTCGGCCTTCACCTCGGCGAAACGCGAACTGGTGGGGATAAACTCCATCCAGGACATGACCAACTTCACCCCGGGCCTGCAGTACAACTCCTCGACCGACCGCATCTCGCTGCGCGGCGTGGGACGGCAGACCAACGTGCTCTCCGCCGACGCCTCGGTGGCGAACTACAATGACGGCGTCTACGAGACCTTCGCCGTCCAGGCGGGCCGCTCGACCCTGTTCCTCGACCGGGTGGAGGTGCTGCGCGGGCCGCAGGGCACGCTCTACGGCCGCAACGCCATCGGCGGCGCCCTCAACGAGATTTCCAAGCGCCCCACCGAGACCCCTCAGGGCGAGTTCCGGATCAGCTACGGCAGCTACAACCACACCAATGTGGAGGCCTCCTATTCCGGGCCGATCACCGACTGGCTCGGCTTCCGCCTCGCCGGCAACTGGGAGAAGCAGGACGAGGGCTACACCAACAACCTCGTCCCCGGCATGCCCGACGAGGGCAATGTCATCGACCAGTGGTTCGAGGAGGGCCAGCTCCAGGCCAAGTTCGGCGAACGGTTCGAGGCCTGGATCAAGGTGGCCGGCGGCCAGTGGCGCAACGGCGCCGGCGGCCCCGGCTCGGCGTCCGGCGGATGGACGCCCTCGCCCTATCCCACCTATGAGGACGGCGTCACCGCCGTGCTGCTGAACCCCGGCTATGGCTGCAACGCCAACACCACCAATGTGGTCAACCTGTCGCCCACCGGCTGCGCCAATCCGGCGGTGAACAGCCCGTGGACCATCGCCCGGGCCATTCCCTACAAGGTCACCCTGCCGGTCTACGCCACCGTGGCCAGCCAGTTCGTCTGGCATGCCGACAACTTCGACATCAAGTACATCGCCGGCGGCGTGCACTATCACTACATCCTGACCGGCCCGAACGGGCCCGACCAGCAGTCCAACACCCTGCAGGCGCCGATCTCCTCCTACACCCTGCCCGGCGGGCTGGTGATCCATCCGCTGTCCACCTTCAAGTACGAGGAAGACAACAGCTTCTTCAGCCACGAGATCAACGTCATCTCCACGGGCGACAGCGACTTCCAGTGGGTCGGCGGCGCCTACTACTTCCGCCAGAACTACACCCAGCCGGTGTCCTCCGCCGATACGAACCAGGCGCAGCTGAGCGGCCCGTTCGGCCTGCCGTCCTTCTTCTGCGCCCAGACCGGCGGGGTCTGCGCCCCGGTCCAGCAGTCGCGCTGGTTCGACAACCGGCCGAAGATCAACGCCATCTCCTACGCGGCCTTCGGACAGGTCGACTGGAAGTTCGCGCCGACCTGGAAGACCACGCTCGGCCTGCGCTATTCCCATGACCGCAAGTTCGGCTCGGAATCGGTGCGGCTCACCTGCTTCGCGGTGTCGGCCTGCTACGCCCCGCCGGAGTTCGACGCGTTCATCCCCGGCGGCATCCCGGTGGTCGACCTGACCCAGCTGCCCACCGTGGTCGACGCCTCCAACCCCAAGGGGGTGAGCAAGAAGACCGTCTATGATCCGGCGACCGGCTTCGCCACCCGCGAATACGACGCCGAATGGAGCGCGGTGACCGGCACCGCGGGCCTGGAATGGACGCCCGACGAAGACACCCTGGCCTACGCCAAGTACTCCAAGGGCTATAAGTCCGGCGGCCTGAACATCGGCATCTTCACGGTGCTGAGCTTCAGCCCCTGGACCGACAAGGAGACGGTGGATTCCTTCGAGGTCGGCCTGAAGAAGACCTTCATGGGCAACCTGCAGACCAATTTCGCGGTCTTCTACTACGACTACAAGAACCTCCAGATCCCGGTCCGGCAGGTCAATTCCAGCGGCGGCGGCAGCGGCCTCTCCACCGGCTCGACCAATTTCTACAACGTGCCCAAGGCGGTCTCGCAGGGGGTCGAGATGGAGCTGACCTGGCAGCCGATCGACAACCTGCAGATCCTGTTCAACTACTCCTATCTCGACGCCGAGATCAAAGAGGGCCAGGCGGTCGACATCGCCGACCCGGCGGCGCTCGACCCGCAGGCCAGGCCGCTGCAGACCGTCGCCCAGTGCGCCGCGGTGGTGAACGGAACCACCGTGTGCCCCGCCGACAGCTTCACCACGGGGCTGCCCAACGGCGGGTTCGAGCGCAACCAGAACCTGTCGGGCAACGCCCTGCCGAACGCGCCCAAGAACAAGGTCGCGCTCAACGTCAACTACACCTGGCATCTGTCGTCCGGCTCGGTCGCGGCCTCGGCCAGCTATATCTGGCGCGACAAGCAGTACGGGAACCTGTTCTCCCGCTCTTACAATCAGTCCCCGACCTGGGATCAGGTGGACGTGCGGGTGACCTGGACCTCGGAAAAGGAACACTTCAAAGTCATCGCCTACGGGAAGAACATCTTCGACCAGCTGGGCTATGACGCCGGCGCCTACGGAAACCGCCTGGCCGGCAACATCAACAGCGCGTTCGGCGCCCAGACCAAGGTGATCCAGGGCATCGCCAAGACCTATTCGGTGACGCCGCCGGCCCTCTACGGGGTCGAGTTCCAGTACAAGTTCTAGAGTTCGGCGGGCGGGGCCCCAGGGCCTCGCCCGGTCAGTTCACCATCACGGTGCCGAGCAGCAGCCGGCCGCCCCTCGCGCCCAGCGCCAGGTCGGTCTGGCGCTGCAGCTCGCGGGACAGGTACTCCACATTGGGCGGCAGGCCGGGCGTGAGTCCGGCGCCGTAGATCTGCACGGTCTGGACAAAGGCGGCCCGCACCCGGGGCAGCAGCTTCTCCGCCCTGTCGTGCAGGGCGGGGTCGGGGATGTCGATCCCGGTCTCGACGGTCAGGACGCCGCGCCGCCCGTCGGGACGGATGATGGTGGCGGTCACGGCCTCCAGCGGCAGGTAGGACAGCCCGCCGGTCTTCTTCTTCTTTTCGCCGCTCTCCGACCCATGCGCCGCGCCGGACGGCGCCAGGACGGCGGCGATAAGGACGAGACTGGCTTGGCGGCGATCCATGCGCGACAGGACGCCACATCATGGTTAGCGGTCTCTTTACGAGGGCCATCGGAGAGTGCGGCTAAGATTCGCAATCGCACATCAAAGGTCCGCCCGTGGGTCGTTTCGCACCAACCTCTCTCGACCTCGACGGCAAGGTGATCCTGATCACCGGCGGCACCGGGTCGTTCGGCCGCCGCTTCATCGAAACCGTGCTGACCCAGGCCAGGCCCCGCAAGCTGATCGTCTTCTCCCGCGACGAGCTCAAGCAGAGCGAGATGCAGACCGACCTGGCCGAGCGCTTCGACCCCGATCAGCTCCACTGCATGCGCTTCTTCCTGGGCGACGTCCGCGACCGCGAACGGATGACCCTGGCCTTCCGCGGCGTCGACATCGTCATCCACGCCGCAGCCCTCAAGCAGGTGCCGGCGGCGGAGTACAATCCCTCGGAATGCATCCACACCAACGTGCTGGGGGCGGAGAACGTGGTCTGGGCCTGCCTCGCCAACCGGGTGAAGCAGGTGGTGGCGCTCTCCACCGACAAGGCCTGCAACCCGGCCAATCTCTACGGCGCGACCAAGCTCGCCTCCGACAAGACCTTCGTGGCGGCCAACAACCTGTCCGGCGACATCGGCGCCAAGTTCTCGGTGGTGCGCTACGGCAACGTGGTGGGCTCCCGCGGCTCGGTGGCCCCGCTGTTCCAGCGCCTGCTCGCCAAGGGCGCGACCGAGCTGCCGATCACCGACGCCCGGATGACCCGGTTCTGGATCACCCTGAACCAGGGCGTGGACTTCGTGCTGTCCTCCCTGCAGCTGATGCGCGGCGGCGAGATCTTCGTGCCCAAGATCCCTTCCATGAAGATGACCGACCTGGCGGCGGCCATGGCGCCCAAGGCCGCGATCAAGGTCAT
The DNA here is from genome assembly GCA_036279815.1 of Phenylobacterium sp. GTDB lineage: Bacteria > Pseudomonadota > Alphaproteobacteria > Caulobacterales > Caulobacteraceae > Phenylobacterium. The sequence goes on from DASUIJ010000470.1 coordinate 26,526, forward strand.
CGGCATCCGCCCAGGCGAGAAGCTGCACGAAATGATGATCTCGGTGGACGACGCCCGCACCACCGTGGACCTGGGCGACCGCTACGCCATCGAGCCCGCCTTCGTGGAATACACCCGCGAGAGCTTCTCCAGGTCCCACCCGATGGCGGCCGACGGTTTCTCCTACGCCAGCGACACCAACGAGGAATGGCTGAGCGGCGAGGGCCTGCTGGCCCTGCTGAACGACGGCGCTCCCACCGGCCGCCGCCGCCGGGCCACCGACTGACCGTGTCCCAGCCCCTGCTTCCCTACGGTCGCCAGACCATCGAGGATGACGACATCGAGGCCGTCGCCCAGGCGCTGCGCGGCGATTTCCTGACCACCGGACCGACGGTGGAGGCCTTCGAAGACGCCTTCGCCGGGACGGTCGGCGCCCGCTACGCCGTGGCCTGCGCCAACGGGACGGCGGCCCTGCACCTGGCCATGCTGGCCCTGGACGTCCAGCCGGGCGAGGTGGTGATCGCGCCCGCCATCACCTTCCTGGCCACCGCGAACTGCGCCCGCTACGTCGGCGCCGAGGTGGTGTTCGCCGACGTCGATCCGCTCACCGGCCTGATGACGCCGGACACCCTGGCCGGCGCCCTGGCGCGGGTGGACGGCCGCAGGCTCCGCGCTGTCCTGCCGGTCCATCTGCGCGGCGATGTCGCCGAGCTGGCCGCCCTGGAGGGGCTGGCCCGCGGCGCCGGGGCCGTGCTGGTGGAGGACGCGCCGCACGCGCTGGGCTCCACCGCCACGTTCGGCAATGTGGCCGAGCGGGTGGGCGATGCGCGCCACTCCGCCATGGCGACCTTCTCCTTCCACCCGGTCAAGACCATCGCCACCGGCGAGGGCGGCATGGTCACCACCAATGACGCGGGCCTGGCCGAACGGCTCAGGATCATGCGCAGCCACGGCATGGTCCGGCCCGAGGGCGGCGATCCCTGGTGGTACGAGATGCCGGAGCCGGGGTTCAATTACCGCCTGCCCGACATCCTCTGCGCGCTGGGGCTCTCCCAGCTGGCCAAGCTCCCGCGCTTCGCCGCGCGGCGGAAGGCGCTGGCCGCCCGATACCAGGCGGCGCTGGGGCCGCTCGCGCCGACGGTCCGTCCCGCCGCCCGTCCGGCCTGGAGCGATCCGGTGCTGCACCTGATGGTCGTCCTGATCGACTTCGCCGCCGCCGGAACCACCCGCCGCCAGGTGGTCGACGCGCTGAAGGCCCGGGGCGTGGGGACCCAAGTCCACTACATCCCGGTCAGCCGCCAGCCCTATTACGTGAATCGCTACGGTCCGCTGTCCCTTCCGGGCGCAGACGCCTGGTACGAGGCCTGCCTTTCCCTGCCGCTTTATCCCGGCATGGCGGACGAGGACGTGGACAAGGTGGTGGGCGCCCTGGCCGAGGTGCTCGGCCTCTAGAGCCGGTCCGGCGTCGCGCCGCGGACGTGCAAGGGTCCGAACTGGGCGCGGTATTCCGCCGGCGTCATGCCCGTGGCGCGCTTGAACAGGGTCCGGAAGAAGGCCACGTCGTCATAGCCGACCGCGGAGCTGATCGACTGGATCTGCTCGCCCTCGCGCTCGAGCATCGCCTTGGCGGTCTGGATCCGCACCGCCTGCAGGTAGGACGCCGGGTGGCGGCCGGTGGCGGCCTTGAAGTGCCTCACGAAGGTGCGCGAGCCCAGCCCGGCCTGCTTCGCCAGGGTGTCGGTGGAGACGTCCTCCTTGTAGTTGGCCTGCAGGAACGCCTCGACCTCGCGAATGCGCCGGTCTCCGTGCGCCGGCGACAGCGGCAGCATGGCGTAGCCCGACTGGTGGGTCCTGGGCCGGGGCAGCAGCAGGGCCTTGGCGCACTGCACGGCGATCTCATGCCCGCACAGCTTCTCGACCAGGTAGAGGCTGAGGTCGATGGAGGCGTAGACGCCGCCGCTGCACAGCACTCGGGCGTCCTCGGTGACCAGCAGGTCGGGCCGCCAGTTCACGTCCGGATAGCGCATGGCCAGCTTGTCCCCGACCGCCCAGTGGGTGGTGGCCAGGCGGCCGGCCAGCAGGCCCGCCTCGGCGAGATAGGCCGCGCCCATGCAGACGCCGGCCACATAGGCGCCGGCCGCGTGGTGTCGCCGCAGCCAGGGCAGCAGGGCGCTGTTCTCGACCAGCTTGACGTCCATCTCCAGCCCGGACGTCGGTATGATCACGATGTCGGTGCGGGCCACATCCGACAGGGCGGCCTCGGGCTTGATCGCCAGTCCGTAGGGACTGCGCACCGGACCGCCGTCCAGGGAGACCGTGGTCACCCGGAAGGCCGGCTCGGCGGGCCGGTTGTGGAGATCGTTCCAGAGCGCGCCGGCCGAGTGGAAGATCTCCACCGGCATGATCGCCGTGGAAGACAGTCCATCGTCCAGCAGAACTACGGTGACATCGAGCATTGCGGGTCCTTCGCGCCGGCCCACGGGAAAGCTCCCGCGGGCCGGACTGGTATGCGAGGGGTTCAGGCCGCCGCGGTGGTGGGGTCGATGATCCCCGTCACCTCGGTGATCTTGTTGGCGGGGAATCCGCTCAGGCGGGCGTGCTCGTTGATCACGTCCTCGTTCTCCGCCAGGTAGATGCAGAAGGTCCTGTCCTTCGTGACGAAAGACTGCACCCACTGGACCTTGGGCGCCAGCTTGGACAGGGCGTCGTTGGAGGCCCCGGCGGCGCCTTTTAATTCATCCCGGTTGAGTTTTTCGACGCCCGGAATCTCGCGCTCGATCACGTACTTCTTCATCGCCTACTCCATTGAATTGAAAAGCGGGCGGGGAAATTGCGCCAGGCCTGTGCCCGACGAAAGACGGTGATCCTGACATCCTAGGGGGGCGATCGCGACACCCCCACGGCCCCGGGCGGGGCTGGCTAGGCGGCGTGGCTGAGCTTCTGAATCAGGTCGCGAACCTGGCCCATCCGCTCCGGCGCGCGGGCCAGATCGGCCCGGGTGTCGTCCTGGCGAACCATCCTGAGCGCCTCCTGCCGGGCCCGGTCGGCGGCAGGTCCGGTCGGCGCGCTTTCCCCCACCGCCATCTGCAGCAGCAGCAACAGGCGCTGGGCCGGGGAGCCGTGGCCGCGGGACAGTTGCTGCACCAGCTTGGCGTCGAACTCCACCAGCCCGGCCACGTCGCCGATCTTGGTCTGGATGGGGACGTAGTCCTCCGGCGCCAGCCCGCCGCGGGCGGCCGACTTCTGCAGGACGGCCAGGTGGTGGAGCTTGGTGGACGCGCTGTCGGGGCCGAACCGGAACTCCTTCTCGAAGCGCAGGGCCGAGACGCCGGCGGAGAGGTAGCGCGCGGCCTGTCGCTTGTTGGCGGCGCCGATCACGTTCTCCACCAGCCACATCAGGGCTTCGGCCTCTTCCCGGGCCGACCGCTCGCGGCCGAGGTAGGCCTCGATGAAGTCGCCGGTCACCAGCATCCGCGAACGGGTGGTGAAGGCTTCCTGCACGTCGTCCAGCGGCAGCAGGGCCGCGGCTCCCGCGCCGGCGGCGGCGGTCAGCGCCATGGCCAGCGCCCGGATCACCTCGATCTCGCCCTGCGCGTCGGTGGGCCTCAGGCGGCGCGGGCCGGTCAGTTCGCGCACCACCCGCCGGGCGATGGCGACCCGCACGCTCTGGAAGTCCTCGGTGCCCAGCCAATGGGCCAGCCTCACGCCGGCGGGCGACAGGGGCGGCATCACCTTGGCCACGGACGGCTCGACGGCCATCAGGGCCTCCACCGGCTCGATGGCGGCCAGCCGGGTCATGGCGGCCAGCCGCGCGCCCATGTCCAGGTCCTTGCCGATCACGTCGTCCAGGCCCGCGCGGGATCCCAGGATCTCGGCCAGGGGCTGCTCGAGGACGATCAGGGCCAGCGCCCGGGGCGGTCCGGTGATCGGAGCGGCGTCGGCCAGGTCCAGCAGCCTCGAGATCTTGTCCGACCAGGTCCGGGCCGGGGCGATGGAGGCGGCGACGCCGGCCCCCAGCAGATAGGCGCGCTCGGGCTCCTTCGAGACCCGCTCGGCGGCGGCGGCGAAGCCTTCCTTGTCCAGGTCGGGCATGCCGCCCTTGCGGTGGTCCTTGAGCAGCCGCTCGATGGCGCGTTCGACCAGGCTCTGGAAGGTCCGCATCAGTTCGTGGACGCTGAGGCCCCGGTCCTGGGCCTCGGGGATCGCCACCTTCTGGATCGCGTGCTGCAGGTCGGTGCCGGAGCTTTCCAGCTCCTCCACCAGGTCGGCGCGATGCAGCAGTTCGAAAGGCGTCGCGCCCTTGCGTTCGAGCCAGCCCTCCAGCAGCCGGCCGATCTTCTCGCGGGCGTGGACGGTGTAGAGGTCCTGCGGGGCGACGCAGAGGGGGTCGTTGTTTTCCTTGATCTTCTTCTGCTTGACCTGTTCGTGCGCGCCCAGGTTCAGGATGGCGATCGACTGGAACTCGCGGGTCTCCGGGTCCAGGGATTCCTTGGTGACCTTGACCGCGGCCACCTTGCCTTCCTTCATCATCGCCTCGGCGGCGGCGACGGCCTGGGTCCGATTCTCGGTGGCCATGTCCAGCACCCAGCCGCCCCCAGGCGTCCTGCGGATGAAGACCTCAAAGTGAATCTGCGCCCCGGACATCTCGACCCCCGCTTCGGGTCCAGAGTTCTCCGAACAAGCTTAAAGTCTGATTTACCGCGATGTTTCGGCCCAAAAGGAACCTCGGGGCGTCGGTGATGCTTCCGCCTCCATACGGCCCCATTGAGGCCACGGTGCAGGACGACTAGCTTCGCCGAAGCAGTTCGCCCCAAGGCTTGCAAGGACCCGACCCCGAACCATGGCCAAGATCACCCTGGTGGACGACGACGAGAACATCGTCACGTCGGTCAGCCTCGCCCTCGAAAGTCATGGCCACACGGTCAAGGCCTATTACGACGGCGCGGCCGGCCTGGCGGCGCTCGAGAGCGAGCCGCCGGACCTCGCCATCCTCGACGTGAAGATGCCGCGCATGGACGGCATGGAGGTGCTGCGCCGCCTGCGCCGGACCTCCGACCTGCCGGTGATCATCCTCACCTCCAAGGACGAGGAGATCGACGAGATCCTGGGCTTCAATCTGGGCGCCGACGACTACATGCACAAGCCGTTCAGCCAGCGGCTGCTGATCGAGCGGGTGAAGGCCCTGCTGCGCCGGGCCGGCGCCGACGGCGAGGAGGCCCCGAGCCCGATCGGCGAGGCGGCGGGCGCCCGGGCGCTGAAGCGCGGCAAGCTCACCCTCGACCCTGCCCGCCACGACTGCCTGTGGGACGGCAAGCCGGTGAAGCTGACCGTCACCGAGTTCCTGCTGCTGCAGTCCCTGGCCCAGCGGCCCGGCTTCGTGAAGAGCCGCGACAACCTGATGGACGCGGCCTACGACGATCAGGTCTATGTGGACGACCGCACCATCGACAGCCACATCAAGCGCATGCGGAAGAAGTTCCGCGAAGTTGACCCTGAGTTCGACGCGATCGAAACCCTTTATGGCGTCGGATATCGATACCGCGAATCCTGACCGGGGCGGCGAGCCCGGATTGTTGCGCTGGCTTCCGGGCTCCCGCCTGGGGCGGCTCATCATCGTGCTCAACATGCTGGGCCTGGCGATCCTGATCGTCGGCGCCCTGGTGCTGAACGAGCTGCGCCGCGGCCTGGTCGTCGCGCGCATCGACAGCCTGACCACCCAGGGCGAGCTGATCGCCACCATCATCGACCAGACCTCCACGGTGGGCGAGCCGACGCCGTCCATGGATCCCGGCTACGCCAGCCAGATCCTGCAGCTGCTCTCCAACCCGCGCACCCAGCGGGCGCGGCTGTTCGACAATCACGGCAAGCTGATCGCCGACAGCTACTGGGTCGCCGACCGGGTGGAATGGAAGGTCCTGCCGCCGGCCAGGGCGCGGGGGGATGACGGCGGCCTCAACCTGCAGCTTCGCCCGTCCATCCCGCCCCCCGCGCCGGCGCGCGCCGCCAACGCCGCCCTGGGCTTCGAGGTCGGCCAGGCGCTGACCGGACGCCACGTGGCCGGCATGCGGGTGGCCGACGACGGCGAACGGGTGGTCTCGGTGTCGATCCCCATCCAGCACGTCCAGGCGGTGCTGGGGGTGCTGACCCTGGAAGCCAACGACGTGGACGAGATCATCTCCCGCCAGCGGGCGGCGCTGTTCCCGTTCATCCTGCTCTCCATCGCCGTCACCTTCATCTCGTCCCTGCTGCTCAACACCCTGATCGCCCTGCCGGTGCGGCGGCTGGCGGCGGCGGCCGACCGGGTGCGTCTGTCGCGCGCGCGCTCGATCTCCCTGCCCGACATCGCCAAGCGGGACGACGAGCTGGGCGACCTCACCCGCGCGCTCGAGGCCATGACCGACGCCCAGTCGGAGCGCATGGGCGCCATCGAGCGCTTCGCCGCCGACGTCGCCCATGAGATCAAGAACCCGCTCACCTCCCTGCGCTCGGCGGTGGAGACCCTCGACATCGTCAAGGACCCGGCGGCGCGCGACCGCCTGCTGGGCATCCTGAAACAGGACGTCCAGCGCCTGGATCGCCTAGTCACCGACATCTCCAACGCCTCGCGCCTGGACGCCGAGCTGTCGCGCGAGGATCCGCGGGCCTTCGACCTGGGCAAGCTGCTGGCCGAGATCACCCAGATCTACGAGACCTCCGCGCGGCCCGGCGAGGTCACCGTGCGCTTCACCCCGCCCGACGTCCTGGAGCCGGTGATGGTCTCGGGCCGCGAGGGGCCCCTGGGTCAGGTGTTCCGCAACCTGATCGACAACGCGCGCTCGTTCAGCCCGCCGGGCGGCGAGGTCCGCGTGGTCCTGGAGCGGCATCGCGGCGCCGCCGTCGTGGTCGTGGAGGACGACGGCCCGGGCATCCCGCCCGACAATCTGGAGACCGTGTTCGAGCGGTTCTACACCTCGCGACCCAAGGGCGCGGCCTTCGGCGGCAATTCCGGCCTCGGCCTCTCCATCGCCCGGCAGATCGTCGCCGCCCAGGGCGGGACCGTGCATGCCGAGAACCGTCAAGGCGTCGACGGAACGGTGGCCGGCGCCCGCTTCGTGGTCGAGCTTCCCGAAGCCAGGCGCTGATGAGCGAGATCCTGCATGCGGGCCTCTTGGCGCTCCACGGACCCGGCGGCTGGCGCGGGGTCCTGATCGAGGGACCCTCCGGCGCCGGCAAGAGCGACCTGGCGCTGCGGGCGGTGGAGTCCGGCTTCCGGCTGGTGGCCGACGACCGCACCCTGGTCTGGGCTTCGGGGGGCGTGCTCTATGGCCGCGCGCCCGACAGCCTGGCCGGGCTGATGGAGATGCGGGGGCTGGGCGTGCTGGCCGAGCCCTTCCTCGACCACTGCCGCATCGTGCTCTGCGTCCGCGACGGCGCGCCCGAGCGCATGCCCGAACCGGCCCGCGTAACCCATGCAGGACTGGGTCTGCCCCTGGTGATTCTCCCGCTGCTTGAATCTTCCGCGCCTGCGAAACTCCGTCGCGCGTTGCAGCATCTTGGAGGCGGCGCGGAAGGAGCGTATCTAGGCGGCCTCGCGGTCGGCGTAACGCCGCGGCCGGGTGGGGATTCCCGTTGAGAGAGTTCAAATGATCGGCCTCGTGATCGTCACGCACGGGCGCCTGGCCGAGGAGTTCGTCTTCGCCATGGAGCACGTGGTGGGCCCCCAGACCGCGGTCGCCGCCATCTGCATCGGCCCGGAAGACGACATGGAAAAGCGCCGCCAGGACATCCTGGCCGCCTGCGGCCGCGTCGACTCCGGCTCCGGGGTCATCCTGCTCACCGACATGTTCGGCGGCACCCCGTCCAACCTCGCCATCTCGGTGATGGAGCAGACCAAGGCCGAGGTGATCGCCGGCCTGAACCTGCCCATGCTGATCAAGCTCGCCAGCGTGCGCGGCAAGCTCAGCCTCGAGGACTGCGTCGCCCACGCCCAGGAGGCCGGGCGGAAATATATCTCGGTCGCCTCCTACGTGCTCGCGGGGGAAAAGTGACGGCGAAGGCCACCGTCGACATCGTCAACAAAAAGGGCCTGCACGCGCGGGCCTCCGCCAAGTTCGTCAAGCTCGCCTCCAGCTTCGACGCCGAGGTCACCGTCTCCAAGGACGGCCAGAGCGTCGACGCCCGCTCGATCATGGGCCTGATGATGCTGGCCGCCGGCATCGGCTGCTGCATCGACATCGAGGCCGAAGGCCCCGAGGCCCATCCCGCCGTCGAAGCCCTACTCGTCCTCGTCGAACCTGGCGCTGACCAGGGCGGCGAGGGCTTCGAGCGCGGCGGCGGCTTCGGGGCCTTCGGCTTCGATCTCGATGCTGGCGCCTGGGCCTGCGGCCAGCATCATCAGGCCCATGATCGAGCGGGCGTCCACGGTGGAGCCGTCCTTGGAGACGGTGACCTCGGCGTCGAAGGTGGAGGCGAGCTTGACGAACTTGGCCGAGGCCCGGGCGTGCAGGCCCCGTTCGTTGACGATCTCGACCGTCCGCTCCGCCATGCGACTCATTTTTCTCCAGCCAGCACGTAGGAGGCCACGGAGATATATTTCCGTCCAGCCTCCTGGGCATGCGCCACG
>DASUIJ010000471.1:0-5457 GCA_036279815.1 Phenylobacterium sp.
ATCGGCAAGTTCGTGGACTGGTACCTCGACTATCACGGGCTGACCCGCGGCTAGGGGGCGGCCGCGTCAGCCTCTAGCACCTGCAGCACCTCCGCCGCCGCCGCCACCGCAATCACCGCCGGCGACGCGCTGTGCAGCGAGGCGATGCCGACCGGGCAGGACAACCGTCCGATCTGCTCCCCGGTCAGGCCATCCGCCGCCAGTCGGACCTCGAAGTCCGCTCGCTTCTTCCGCGATCCCATCAGGCCGCAATACCGCATCGGCGAGCGCTGCAGGACCGCGCGGACGAGGCGGTAGTCGAGGTCGTGGGTGGGCGTCGCGATCAGGGCGAAGTCGTCCGGCTCCAGGCAGCCGGCGATCTCGACCATGTCGTCTTCCGGCAGGATGACCGCGCCGGTCTGCGCCATCGCCTCGCGGCTGTCATAGTGCTCGACATTGAAGGGCAGCAGCCTGAACTGCCGCTCGAACGCCTGGCCGACCGCGCCGGCGCCGAAGATCGCCATTCGCGGCTTGGGAGGAGCTCCGAACAAGGTCGCGCGCCTACTCCGCCACCATCATCGCCGGCGACGAAGCCTCGGCAAGCCGGCTGACCAGGGCCTTGTACTGATCCCACAGGGCCTCGGGCATGCGGTCGCCGAACTTCTCGTAGGCGGCCGGAATCAGCGCCGCCTCCTCGCGCCAGACCGCCGGGTCGACGCTCAGCAGCAGGTCGAGGTGGGCCTCGGTCAGCGTCAGGCCCGAAGTGTCCAGGCTGGCCGGCGTCGGCACCCGGCCGATCGGGGTGTCGGTCGCCGCGGCCTCGCCGTTCAGGCGCTCGAAGATCCACTTCAGCACGCGGGCGTTCTCGCCATAGCCCGGCCAGACGAACTTGCCGTCCTCGCCCTTGCGGAACCAGTTGACGAAATAGATGCCCGGCAGCTTCGCCGGGTCGGCCTGTTCGCCCATGGCCAGCCAGTGGCTGAAATAGTCGCCCATGTTGTAGCCGCAGAAGGGCAGCATCGCGAACGGGTCGCGGCGCAGCTCGCCGATCTTGTTCTCCGCCGCCGCCGTGCCTTCCGAGGCGACGTTGGACGCCAGGAACACCCCGTGCGCCCAGTCGAAGGCTTCCGTCACCAGCGGCACGGCGCTGGCCCGGCGACCGCCGAACAGGATGGCCGAGATCGGCACGCCCATGGGGTCTTCCCACTCCGGCGCGATCACCGGGCACTGGGCCGCGGGCACAGTGAAGCGGGCGTTTGGATGGGCGGCGGGTTCGCCCGATTCCGGCGTCCAGGGCCGGCCCTTCCAGTCCGTCAGCCGGGCCGGCGGGTCCTTGGTCAGTCCCTCCCACCACACGTCGCCGTCCTCGGTCAGCGCCACGTTGGTGAACACGCTGTTGGAATGCAGGGCGTCGATCGCGTTCTTGTTGGTCTCGATGCCGGTGCCCGGCGCCACGCCGAAGAATCCGGCCTCCGGATTGATCGCATAGAGCTGGCCGTCCTCGCCGAACCGCATCCAGCAGATGTCGTCGCCGATGGTCTCGGCCTTCCAGCCGGCCAGGGTCGGCTGCAGCATCGCCATGTTGGTCTTGCCGCAGGCGCTAGGGAAGGCGGCGGCGATGTAGCGGACTTCGCCGGCCGGCGAGGTCAGCTTCAGGATCAGCATGTGCTCGGCGAACCAGCCCTCGTCGCGGGCCATCACCGAGGCGATGCGCAGGGCGAAGCACTTCTTGCCGAGGAGCGCGTTGCCGCCGTAGCCCGAGCCGTACGACCAGATCTCGCGGCTCTCAGGGAAATGGACGATGTACTTGATTTCGTTGCACGGCCAGGCGACGTCGGCCTGGCCCTCGGCCAGCGGCATGCCCACGGAGTGCACGGCCGGCACAAAAAAGCCGTCCTCGCCGAGCTGGTCGAGGGCGGCCTGGCCCATCCGGGTCATGATCCGCATGGATACGGCCACATAGCGCACCGCGCCCTCGGGCGAGGTCAGCTTCAGGATCAGCATATGCTCGGCGAACCAACCCTCGTCGCGGGCCATCACCGAGGCGATGCGCAGGGCGAAGCACTTCTTGCCCAGGAGCGCATTGCCGCCGTAGCCCGACCCGTAGGACCAGATCTCCCGGCTTTCCGGGAAGTGGACGATGTATTTGATCTCGTTGCAGGGCCAGGGGACGTCGGCCTGGCCGTCCGCCAGCGGCATGCCCACCGTGTGCAGGGCCGGGACGAAGAAGCCGTCGGTCCCCAGCTGATCGAGGGCGCCCTGGCCCATCCGGGTCATCACCCGCATGGAGATCGCCACATAGGCGCTGTCGGTGATCTCCACGCCCAGCTGGCTGATCTTCGAGCCCAGCGGCCCCATGCTGAACGGGCAGACGTACATGGTGCGGCCCCGCATGCAGCCCTTGAACAGGTCCTGCAGGTCGGCGCGCATTTCCTTGGGGTCGAGCCAGTTGTTGGTCGGGCCGGCGTCGGCCGGATCCTCCGAGCAGATGAACGTGCGGCTCTCGACGCGGGCCACGTCACGCGGATCGGACGCGGCGAAGAACGAATTGGGGCGTTTCTCCGGATTCAGCGGCGTCAGCGTGCCGCTGCGCACCAGCTCGCTGGTCAGCGCCGTCCACTCGGCGTCCGACCCGTCGCACCAGTGAACGCGGTCCGGCTGGGTCAGGGCCGCGACCTCCTCCACCCAGGCGATCAGCTTCGCGTGTTTCGTGGGCGCGGGACGAAGGCCCGGAATCGAGTTGGTCGGCATAAACGCTGAAGCTCCCAGCCGGGCCTCGGCGGTCAGGCCGCCGTTCACCCGATGTGTCCTAATGAACCAAGTTCTAAATGGCGAGGGCGGCAGAGCAAGGCCCGAGCCGGAAACCGGTTTCCTAACGCAGTCGCGCCGGCGAATCTGCGAACAAAATCCGGCACGCGCAGATGATATGATAGAAAGACGTTCCCGGCGCCGCCTCATCGACGAAAGTGCCGTCGCTGCGCAGTTTGTCGCGCCAGGCCCCCGTCGCCGGGGTCTCCAGGTAGGACTTCAGGCAATTGGCCGCGCCCAGGGCCTCGTCGTCCTCCCCCAGGATCAGGGCCGCCTTCAGATGTTCGGTCTGCGGCCACAGCCGGGCCATGTCGTCGCGCGGGCTGAAGTCGTCCCACAGCGCGTTGACCGCGCAGCCCCGCACCGGGTCGATCCCCCGGCGGCCGGCGTCGTACAGCGCGCGCGCCGCGATCTGTCCGTCCGCCCGGCCGCGCCGGCGGCCCCAGCGGTCCAGCAGCCACGCCCACTCGAACTGATGGCCCGGCTCGACCAGCCGGCCGTCGTCCCCGGCGGCCCGGTTCCAGTCGGCGTCGAAGAACTCGCTCAGCACCCCGCGATGGTCGATGAAGGCCCCCAGCGCCAGCTGGGCGATCTCGTCCGACAGCGACGCCCAGGACGCCTCGCCGGCCTCTTCCCAGGCCAGGGCCGCCTCGAACAGGTGCATATGGCAGTTGGCCTGGAACGGGTGGGAGCCCGCCTCCCGGAACCCGCCCTGGGGATGCCTCAGCCCCTCCAGGCCCTGGCGCAGCCGGTTCGCCGCGGCCGGCAGGTCCCTGCGGCCGGGATCGACCGCGTGCAGGCTGGCCATGCCCAGCAGGGCGAAGGCCTGGTCGTAGACCGCCGCCGTTTCGTCCAGCGGTTCGCCGTCCTCCGAGACCAGGGTGCGGATCAGGCCATCGGGCCGCACGAAGCGGTCCAGCATGTAGTCGGCGCCGTGCCAGGCCGCCTGCCGCCAGGGCCCCTGCCAGCCCATGGCCCCGGCCTCGGCGAAGGTGAAGACCATCCGGCCCTGCAGCCGTCCGCGGCGCGGGGCCGGGCGGGGTTCGCCCTCGACGCTTAGCGCCTCGTGGAAGCCGCCGCGCGCATGGTCGGCGCCCAGGCTCCACCATAGCGGCAGGGCCGAGGTGCGGATCCAGCGGTCGTACCAGGCGCTCGCCTCGGTCAGGCTGGCGAACCCCGAGGGCCCGCGCGCCTTCAAGGCCTCCACCCCGCCCTTCACGGACTGGCTGGCCTCCAGGTCGCAGACCAGCACCTGGCCGCCGTCGGCCACCACCGCCATGTCGCGCAGGCCGATGGCGATGACCTGGGTCCCCGGTCCGGCATGGATCAGGCTGCCTTCGCAGTCGCGCGCCACCGCCTCGCCGGACACGCTGTTGCCGTCCGCGTCCCGGGCGGAGGCCACCAGCACCGCGTCCCAGGCGCCCAGGTCCGACCACTCGAAATCCACCGGCAGCACCGCGGCCCGGCCGGTCTTTTCCATCACCGCATAGTCGATCGAGATCTTCGGCGCGGCCAGGAACGCCGGGCCCAGCACCACGGCGCCGTCCTCGCTCCGCGCCTGCTCGACGCCGGCCCTGGCCGCCGCCAGCACCTGCGGCGCATGCATGGAAAGCTCCCGCGCCAGCAGCTCGGCGGGGACCACGAAGTTCCCGGAATTCCACAGGTATCCCTGGGCCATGTATTCGGCGGCCCGCGCCGCGTCCGGCTTCTCCACGAAGGCTTCGACCAGGCGCACGCCCTGTCCCGCGGCGGGCCGGATATAGCCATAGGCGGTGGAGGGCGAGGCGGGCCTGACCCCAAGCGTCACGATCCGGCCCACCCGCGCCGCCGTCACCGCGACACCCACCGCCGCCCGGAACGCCTCGGCGTCCGGCACGTGGTGATCGGCGGCGACCACGGCCATCACGCCTTCGCGGTCGACGGCCAGGATGTGCGCGGCCGCGGCGGCCATGGCGGCGGCGGAATCGCGCGGCGCCGGCTCCAGCAGCACCTCGGCCTCGACCCCGATTTCCGCCAGCTGGCGGACGATCAGCGCGCGATGGGCGATGCCGCCCACCACGACGCACTGGCCCAGGGGCGCGACCCGCAGAACCGTCTCCTGGAAACTCGAAAGGTCGCCGGTCAGGCGCGTGAACGGCTTAGGCCGGTCGGGCCGCGACGCCGGCCACAGCCGAACCCCCGCCCCGCCGCACATGATCACCGGATAGACCGCCACGCTTGGCCGCTCGCTCGTTTGTCGGGCGCGCGGGGATCGCGCCGGTTCAGGTTGCAGGCCCATCTTGGCTCGAACGCCGGGCCCCGCCCAGCGTTTCCGACAGGCGCAAGGGCGTCAGGCGGACTCGACTTCGCGGACGTTGGCCATGCCGGCGGCCGTGAGCGCGGCGATCAGTTCCGCCACCGTAGCCTCCAGCTCCCCGGCGTCGCGGCCGCGCAGCACGAGGTTCGAGCCATAGAGGCCCTCGGTAAAGAACGGGTAGCTGCCCAGGCTCATGGCCGGGTGCGCCTTGGCCACGATTTCCAGGGGCGCGGCGATCGCGCCCTCCCCCGTGCCCTCGACCCGCACCGTCCGCGACAGCACCACGGCGCCGGAGCGCAGGCGCGGCCCCACATCCTCCAGCATGCCGCGCATGATCTGCGGCACGCCGGCCAGGACGAACACATTGCCGATGG
>DASUIJ010000472.1:0-7419 GCA_036279815.1 Phenylobacterium sp.
GTTAGGGGCCGCCTTGAAGCCCGAACGCTTCGAACCGTTGCCGGCGCTCGCCGGCCAGGGCCTGGTGGTGGACAACATCGGCAAGGCCTTCCGCGGCCGCACGGTGGTGAAGGGCGTGACCCTGCAGCTGCGCCGCGGCGAGGTGCTGGGCCTGCTGGGTCCCAACGGCGCGGGCAAGACCACCTGCTTCTACATGATCACCGGCCTGATCCCGGCCGACTACGGCGCGATCTACCTGGACGGCGAGAACATCACCGCCCAGCCCATGTACCAGCGCGCCCGCATGGGCGTGGGCTACCTGCCGCAGGAAACCTCGATCTTCCGGGGCATGACGGTGGAAGAGAACATCATGGCGGTGGTGGAGCTGCGCGAGCACGACGTCGGCCGCGCACGGAGCACCGTCACCGGCCTGCTGGAAGAGCTGCACATCGACCACCTGCGCAAGGCGCCGGCCGTGTCGCTCTCGGGCGGCGAGCGGCGGCGGGTGGAGATCGCCCGCGCCCTGGCCAGCGAGCCGTCGTTCATGCTGCTGGACGAACCCTTCGCCGGGATCGATCCGCTCGCCATCGCCGACATCCGCGAGGTGGTCGGCTATCTGAAGAACCGCGGCATCGGCATCCTGATCACCGACCACAACGTCCGCGAGACCCTCGACATCATCGACCGCGCCCTGATCATCCATGCGGGACAGGTTCTTTTCGAGGGCACGCCGGCCGAGATCGTCGACGATCCCGAGGTCCGCCGCGTCTATCTGGGCGAACACTTCGGCTAGGATCGCGCCCCGCGCGTTAGGGTCTGATGATCAAGGATCTCGTCAAGCGAACCGAGACCCGCGCCCTGCTGATCTGGCTGTTCCTGGCCGGCGCGGTCTGGGGGTTCCTCAACATCGGCGGCGACGTGCTGGAGGGCGAGACCTCGGCCCTCGACAGCCGCATCCTCCTGGCCCTGCGCAATCCGAGCAATCTCGCCGACCCGATCGGCCCGCGCACTCTCGAGGAATCGCTGCGCGACGTGACCGCCCTGGGCGGCTTCACCTTCCTGACCCTGCTGACCGTGGTCGCGACCCTGGCGCTGAGCTTTCACGGCAAACGCCGGCAGGCGCTGATCTTCGCCGTCACCGTGATCGCCGCCCAGGTCTCCACCGAACTTCTGAAGCAGGCCTATGACCGGCCGCGCCCCGCCCTGGCGCCCCACGGCAGCTATGTCTATTCGCAAAGCTTCCCCAGCGGCCATTCGGCGATGGCGGCGGCCACCTTCCTGACCCTGGCGACGGTGATCGCGAGCCTCGAGCCGCGCCGCGCCACCAAGGTGCTGGCCTATGTCCTGGCCATCGTCGTGATGATCATGGTCGGGGTCAGCCGGGTCTATCTGGGGGTCCATTGGCCCAGCGACGTCCTGGCCGGCTGGTGCCTGGGCGCCGGCTGGGCGCTGCTGGCCTGGATCGCGCTGAGCCGCCTGACCCGCCCCGCGCCCGACCGCCCCTGACGGGGCCTTGCCTTCCCCGGCGCGAGAGGGCGAAGCTTCGGACGGATCGGGGAGGGTCAGCCTGGTGGTCGCAACGCCCAAGAACGTCGTCGTCCTGCTGCTGGACAGTCTCAACCGCCATATGCTGGGAGCCTATGGCGGGACCGAGTTCGAGACGCCCCATCTCGACGCCTTCGCCAGGACGGCGGTGCGGTTCGACAATCACCACACCGGTTCGCTCCCCTGCATGCCCGCCCGGCACGACATCCTGTGCGGGGCGCTGGACTTCCTGTGGCGGCCCTGGGGGTCGGTGGAGCTCTGGGAGGACGCCATCACCTACGAGCTGCGCAAGCAGGGCGTGGCGACCCAGCTGATCAGCGACCACCCGCACCTGTTCGAGACCGGCGGCGAAAACTACCACTGCGATTTCACCGCCTGGGCCTACGAGCGCGGGCACGAGGGCGACGCCTGGAAGACCCGGCCCGACCCGAGCTGGGTGGGCGCCCCCAAGCAGCCCGGCCGGCCGCACATCCCCTATGACGACAGTCGCGGCTGGTTCACCGGCGAGGCCGATTTTCCGGGCCCCCGGACCATGGCCGCCACGGCGAAATGGATCGACGACAACGCCGGCTATCACGACCGCTTCTTCCTGTTCGTGGACGAGTTCGACCCGCACGAGCCCTTCGACACCCCGGAGCCCTGGGCCTCGAAATACGACCCCGACTGGGAAGGCCCGCACCTGATCTGGCCGCCCTACATGCGCGGCGCGATCGCCAAGGGGGTGATCAGCGAGCGCGACGCCCGCCAGCTGCGCGCCAGCTATGGCGGCAAGCTGTCGATGATCGACCACTGGCTGGGCAAGGTGCTGGCGGCCATCGACCGCAACGGCCTGGCCGACGACACCCTGGTGATGATCTGCACCGACCACGGGCACTATCTCGGCGAGAAGGATATCTGGGGGAAACCCGGCGTACCGGTCTACAATCCGCTGGGCCACATTCCGCTGATGATCCGCCATCCCGGGATCGCGCCCGGCGCCTGCCCGGCCCTGACCACCAGCGTCGACCTGTTCGCGACCCTGGCCGACCTGTTCGGCGTTCAGGTCCGCCAGCGGACCCACGGCCGGTCGCTGCTGCCGCTGCTGCGCGGCGAGGCGACCTCGGTGCGCGACCATCTGCTGACCGGGGTCTGGGGCCGCGAGGTCTGCCTGGTGACCCCGACGCACAAATATGTCCGCGGCCCGGTGGGGGACAACGCGCCGCTGTCGATGCTGTCCAACCGCTGGTCGACCATGCCGACCCATGTGATCGACCGCCACGAGGCTCTGCCCCTGCCCGACGACCGGGCGTTCCTCGACCGCATGCCGGGCTCGACCGTGCCGGTGATCCACCAGCCCTTCGCCGCCGGCGATCCGCTGCCGTTCTGGGCGCGCAGCCGGGCCGGCGGGAACCACCTGTTCGACCGCGCCGCCGATCCGGACGAGGAGGACAACCTGGCGGGCGCGCCCCTGGAGGCGGAGTTCGCCGGCCGGCTCCTCGCCGCCCTGCGGGAGATCGAGGCTCCCGCCTCCCAGTTCGAACGCCTGGGCCTGGCCTGATGCGCGCCGCTGTTCTCGCCCTGCTGGGCGCGCTCGCCCTGACGCTGGGGGGCTGCGCCCGCGACATCCCCTACGCGACCCTGAAGGCCAGGTACGCCACGCCCGCTTCGCGGTTCATGACCCTGCCCGACGGGGTCACGGCCCACTATCGCGACCAGGGGAATCCGGCCGGACCGGCCATCGTCATGGTGCATGGCTTCGCGGCCAATCTCGACGCCTGGGAGCCCTGGGCGACGCGCCTGGGCGGCGACCACCGGATCATCACCCTCGACCTCCCGGCCCACGGCCTGACCACCACGCCCGCCGGCTATGTGGTCTCCACCGAGGGACAGGTCGAGGTGGTGGACCAGCTGACCCGGGCCCTGCACGCCGACCGCTTCGTCCTGGCCGGCAACTCCATGGGCGGCGGGGTCGCCTGGAACTACGCGATCGCCCATCCCGACCGTGTCAGCGCCCTGGTCCTGGTGGACTCGGTCGGGCCGCCCCCGGCCCCCGGACCCGGCGACAAGGCGCGGCGCGGGGGGCCGCCGGCCCTGTTCGTGATCATGCGAAACCCGGTCGGCCGCGCCATGCTGCGCCGGATCGATCCCAGGCCCCTGGCCGAGCGCGGCCTGAAGCAGGCCTATGTGGACGAGACCCTGGTCACGCCGGCCCTGATCGACCGCTATGTGGAGCTGGCCCGGGCGCCGGGCCATCGGGCCATGCTGCTGGCGGGCCAGGGCGGTCCGCGGCGGACGGTGACCGCCCAGACCTTCCAGGCGATCAAGGCGCCCACCCTTGTGATGCACGGCGAGGCCGACACGGTGATCCCGGTGGAGGCCGGCAGGGCGCTGGCGGCGGCGATCCCGGGCGCCAGGCTGATCGTCTATCCGGGCGTCGGCCATGTGCCCATGGAGCAGATTCCCGACCGCTCGGCGGCGGACCTTCGGGCCTTCCTCGCCCAGCCCTGATCCGGGTCCGGCCCGGAACAGGGTTATATTCTCGCGGCGCCGCAGCCGGACTGGACAAGTCCGCCCCGGGAATCGACTAATAGCCGCCGCATTTTCGCGGGTGGCTCCGCAGTCGGGGATTTTTCATGCGTTCGGTACTTCTGGCCTCCGTCTTCTCCCTGGCCCTGGCCGCGCCGGCCCTGTCGGCGGTGGCGGAGGGTCCGCAGCGGCTGTTCACCGGGCGCGACCTGTTCGGACTGGAAGTGGCCGGCGATCCACAGTTCCGCCCGGACGGTTCGGCCATCGCCTATGTGCGGGCGACCAACGACATCATGACCGACCGGGCGCGACGCTCCATCTGGCTGGTGGACCCGGCCACCGGCGCCCAGACCCCGCTCGTGGCCGAGGAGGGAACCGCCTTTTCGCCCCGCTGGTCGCCGGACGGCCAGAGGCTGGCCTATGTGGCGGTGACGCCCGCCGGCCCGCAGCTGTTCGTCCGCTGGGTGGCCCAGGGCCGCTCGGCGCGGGTGGCGACCCTGGACCAGGCGCCGGGCGACATCGCCTGGTCGCCGGACGGCAAGAGCCTGGCCTTCACCATGCTGACGCCGGACGAAGGCGCCAAGCTGGGCGCGGCGCCGCCCAAGCCCGAGGGCGCCCAATGGGCCGAGCCGCTCAAGGTCGAGACACGGGTCACGTTCCGGGCCGACGGCGAGGGCGAGCTGAAGCCCGGCTTCTCGCACATCTTCGTCGTCTCGGCGGACGGCGGGGCGCCGCGCCAGCTGACCTTCGGCCGCTATGACGACAACGGCCCGCTGTCCTTCGCCCCCGACGGCAAGTCCCTGCTGTTCACCGCCAACCGCAAGCCGGGCTGGGAGCGCGACCCGCAGGAATCCGAGGTCTACCAGCTGACCCTCGCCGACGGGGCGCTGGCCCCCCTGACCAGCCGGGTCGGCCCCGACCAGGCGGCCCAGGTGTCCCCCGACGGCCGGCAGATCGCCTATGTGGGCTTCGACGACGCCCGCAAGCGCGGCTACGAGAACCAGGTCCTCTACGTGATGGACCGCGACGGCAGGAACAGCCGTGCGCTCACCGCCGGCCTCGACCGGTCGGTGACCGCGCCGAAATGGGCCGCCGACGGCCGCAGCATCTATGTGGCCTATGACGACCACGGCTCCACCCGGGTCGCCCGCGTGAGTCTGGACGGCAGGCGCGAGACCGTCGCCGAGGGCCTGACCGGCGACGGCCTCGACCGGCCCTACAGCGGCGGCGCCTTCTCGGTGGCCCGGGACGGATCGGTGGCCTTCACCCAGGGCGACCCCACCCGGCCCTCCGACATCGCAGTGGCGCGCCGGGGCGGGGCGGCCAGGCGGCTGACCTTCCTCAACGCCGACCTGCTGGGGGCCAAGGCCCTGGGCAAGGTCGAGCACCTGGACGTGAAGTCTTCCTTCGACGGCAAGGCCATCGACGCCTGGATCGTCACCCCGCCCAATTTCGATCCGTCGAAGAAGTATCCCCTGATCCTTGAAATCCACGGCGGACCGTTCTCGGCCTACGGACCCACCTTCTCCACCGACGACCAGCTCTACGCGGCGGCGGGCTATGTGGTGGTCTATTCCAACCCGCGGGGCTCGACCTCCTACGGCGAGGCCTTCGCCAACGAGATCGACCGCAACTATCCCAGCCATGACTACGACGACCTGATGAGCGTGGTGGACGCCGGGATCGCCAAGGGGTTCGTGGACGCCGACCGCCTCTATGTGACCGGCGGCTCGGGCGGCGGGGCGCTGACCGCCTGGACCGTCGGCAAGACCAGCCGCTTCGCCGCGGCCGCCACCCAGAAGCCGGTGATCAACTGGTCCAGCGAGGTGCTCACCACCGACGGCTACGCCTTCATGGGTCCCTACTGGTTCGGAAAGATGCCGTGGGAGGATCCGCAGGGCTACTGGGCGCGCTCGCCGCTCAGCCTCGTGGGCAATGTGAAGACCCCGACCCTGGTGATCGTCGGCGAGCGCGACATGCGCACGCCCGACAGCGAGGCCGAGCAGTACTACGCCGCCCTGCAGCTGCGCGGCGTGCCCACGGCGCTGATCAAGCTGCCCGGGGCCAGCCATGGCGGCTTCACCGCCCGGCCGTCGCAGTCCGCGGCCAAGGCCTCGGCGATCCTGGCCTGGTTCGAGAAATTCAAGGCCCCGCCCGCGAAAGTTGGGGACTGAGCGAATTGCCCGGCCGCCATTAACCAATCGGTGGGGGATAGGCCTCTAGCCTGACACGCAAGAAACAGGCCAGGAGGCAGTTTTGGCGCTCGGCGCGCGTTTGGAGCTTCGGCAAGGCCAGGGGTTGGTGATCACCCCCCAGCTGCAGCAGGCCATCAAGCTGCTGCAGCTCTCCAACATGGAGTTGGAGGCCTATGTGGAAGGCGAACTGGAGCGCAACCCGCTGCTCCAGCGCGACGAACGCGACTCCGAGCCCGAGGGCGAACCCGAGGCCCGCGCCAGCGAGGACTACGCCGCCGACCAGATTCCGGATTCCGGCGCCGCGCCGGACATGGACATCAGCCACGAGACCGAGGCCTCACCCGGCGAGCACGCCACCGGCGACGCCCAGGAGGCCCAGGAGGCCGGCGGCGCCATCGACTGGTCCCGCGCCGGCTCCGGCGGCGGCCAGGGCTTCGAGGACGCCGACGACTTCGAGCAGCGCCTCTCCCACGAAAAGACCCTGCACGAGCACCTGCACGACCAGCTCATGGTGGCCGGGTTCTCAGGCGTCGAGCTGGCGGCGGCCAGCGTCCTGGTGGATGCGGTGGACGAGGGCGGCTATCTGCGCCTCGACCTGCCCGAGACCGCCGAACGCCTCGGCTGCGACCTCACCTTCCTGGAAGACATCCTGAGGATGCTCCAGCGATTCGAGCCGGTGGGCGTGTTCGCCCGCGACGTGCGCGAATGCCTGATGATCCAGCTGCAGGACCGCAACCGCTGCGACCCGGCCATGGTCGCCCTGCTGGACAACCTCGAGCTGCTGGCGCGGCGCGACATGAACGGCCTGCGCAAGGTCTGTGGGGTCGACGACGAAGACCTGAAGGACATGATCGGCGAACTGCGGGCGCTGACGCCGCGCCCGGGCGCGGCCTTTGGCGGCGAGCCCAGCCAGCCGGTGGCCCCGGACGTCTATGTGCGCGAGGGCCTGGGCGGCCTCTGGCACGTGGAGCTGAACTCCGACACCCTGCCCCGGCTGCTGGTCGATCACCGCTATCACGCCCGCGTCTCGGCGGCGTCGAAGACCGACCAGGAAAAGGTCTTCGTGGCCGACTGCATGGCCAGCGCCAACTGGCTGGTGAAGAGCCTGGACCAGCGGGCCAAGACCATCCTCAAGGTCGCCTCCGAGATCGTGCGCCAGCAGGACGGCTTCCTGGCCTACGGGGTCGAGCACCTG
>DASUIJ010000473.1:0-2194 GCA_036279815.1 Phenylobacterium sp.
TCGGAAGCCATTCCGAGGCGCAGGCGGTGATCGCGCGCCGATAACGGGCCCTCGAGCCATAGGGATCGGACGCCGCGGCGCCGGCCAGCAGGGCTGCGAGCGCCGCGTCCCGCCGGCCGAGCGCCAGTTCCGTGAAGGCCAGGAAGACCGGCAGGGCGCCGTGTTCAGGGAACAGGCTGACGCCGCCCTCCAGCACCGCCCGGGATTCCTGCAGCCTGCCGAGAACCCGGAGCGTGCCGCCGTACTGCACATGCCAGCGCGCCTGGTCGGCCTCCGTCAGCTGGTCGAGACCCAGCAGCAGGACCTTTTCGTAGACGGGCGCCGCCTCGCCTGAGCGGCCCAGGCGGTCATAGGCGCCGGCCAGGTCGAACATCGCCCTGACACTGTCGGGCAAGGCCTTGGCGCGCGCCTGGAACCAGGAGAGGCCCTCCGGCGCGGTGGCGGGATCGTCCAGCAGGGCCAGCGCCCGGTCGGGGGTCATGGATCACCCCTTCTCGACGAAGCTGTCGATCACCTTCTTCTCGCCGGCCTTGTCGAAGCTGACGGTGAGCTTGTTGCCGTCGACGCCGGTCACCTTGCCGTAGCCGAACTTCTGGTGAAACACCCGGTCGCCGCGGGCGAAGTCGCTGGCCGCCGAAGTCGCGGACACCGCCACCAGCCGGCCCTCGCCCTCGATCACCTGCTGACGGCCCAGGTGGCTGCCCTTGTAGTTGCGCTCCTGAGCCCGCTTCCAGCCGGGGGAGGAGTAGCCGGCGCCGAAGGACGGGCTCTCGTCCCAGCGGCTGCCGTGCTGCTGCATGCCGGGGCCGCCGCCGTAGTAGCCGGTCTCGGACGAGGCCTCGACATTGTCGAGGGGCAGTTCGTCCACGAACCTCGATGGCAGCTGGCTGGTCCAGCGGCCATAGACCTGACGGTTGGCGACGAAGGAGATCCGGGCCTCCTCGCGGGCGCGGGTGATGCCCACATAGGCCAGGCGCCGCTCCTCCTCGAGGCCCTTCTCGCCCTTCTCGTCGATGCTGCGCTGGGACGGGAAGACGCCTTCCTCCCAGCCGGGCAGGAAGACCAGAGGGAACTCCAGCCCCTTGGCCGAGTGCAGGGTCATGATCTGCACCGCGTCGGCCTGCGGGCCACGGTCCATGTCCATCACCAGAGACACGTGCTCCAGATAGGCCTCCAGCGTGTCGAACGATCCCATGGACTGGACCAGTTCCTTGAGGTTCTCCAGCCGGGTCTGGGCGGTCGGCGTCTTGTCCAGGCGAAGGGCGTCGGTGTAGCCGCTCTCCTCCAGCACCTGCTCGGTCAGGCGGGCGTGGGCGACGACGGGGGCCTGGGCGCGCCAGCGGTCCACGTCGCGCAGGAAGTTCGAGAGCGCTGTGCGGGTCCGCGCCGGCAGTTCGTCGGTCAGCACCACCTCGCGGGCCGCCGTCATCACCGGTACGCCGGACAGCCGGGCGATCTGCAGCAGCTTCTGGACGGTGGTGTCGCCGATCCCGCGCTTGGGCGTGTTGACGATGCGTTCGAAAGCCAGGTCGTCGTCCGGCGACTGGATCAGGCGCAGATAGGCGTGGGCGTCGCGGATTTCCGCCCGCTCGAAGAAGCGCGGGCCGCCCACCACCGTGTAGGGGATCGACAGCAGCACGAACCGCTCTTCAAAGGCCCGCATCTGGAAGGAGGCGCGGACCAGGATCGCCATGTCGCGGTACTTGCGGGGGTTCTTCTCGGTCCCGCCGCGCCTGGCGCGCTCGATCTCGTCGGCGATCAGCCGGCTCTCGGCCTCGCCGTCCCAGACCCCGCGGACGATCACCTTCTCGCCGCCGCTCTGGTCGGTCCAGAGGGTCTTGCCCAGCCGCCCCTTGTTGGCGCTGATCAGGCCGGAGGCGGCGGCCAGGATGTGGCTGGTGGAGCGGTAGTTGCGCTCCAGGCGGATCACGGTGGCGCCCGGGAAATCCCGCTCG
Source organism: Phenylobacterium sp. (assembly GCA_036279815.1). GTDB lineage: Bacteria > Pseudomonadota > Alphaproteobacteria > Caulobacterales > Caulobacteraceae > Phenylobacterium. The sequence continues at coordinate 1,956 of DASUIJ010000473.1, forward strand.
AACCGCAGGATGTTGTCCACCTCGGCGCCGCGCCAGCCATAGATCGACTGGTCGTCGTCGCCCACGCAGCAGACGTTCTGGCTGGCCTGGCCCAGCAGCCGCAGCCACAGGTACTGGGCGACGTTGGTGTCCTGGTACTCGTCGACCAGCATGTAGCGGAAGCGGGACCGGTAGTCCGCGAGCACCTCGGGGTGGTCGCGGAACAGCCGCAGCACCTCCAGCAGCAGGTCGCCGAAGTC
>DASUIJ010000474.1:0-7491 GCA_036279815.1 Phenylobacterium sp.
CAGCACCAGCAGCCAGTCGGCCCGGTCCCGGGTGCGGAAGATGGCCTGCAGGGCTTCGAGGGCGAAGTATGGATCGCTGACGAAGTCTTCCAGCCGATGGCCGTAGCCCATGGCGCGGATGGCCAGGTTGAAGAAATTCGAGAACAGGGTGCCCAGGAACAGCCACTGGCCGTCGGCGCACTCGTAAAGCCGGTAGCTGGGCGAAGCGCCCAGCGGCGCGCCCCGTGGCAGCGGGGGAAAATCCAGCACCCGCACGGGGCCGGTGACCTCCGACAGGCCGTGCAGGCCACTGACGGTCACCGCCTGGCCGCGGCCGCTGCGGGTCCGCTCCAGCAGCGCCGCGCCTATGGCCCCGGCGCCCATCACGCCCTGGCCGTACCAGGCCAGGGGCAGGACAAGGTGGACCGGCTGGTCGGCGTAGGCGCCCTGCCGGAACGCCATGCCGGTGACGGCCGCGAACAGGCTGTGATGAGGCGCGAGCCCGCTCCAGAATCCCGTGGTCCCAAAGGGCGGCATCCAGGCATGGACGAGGTGCGGGTGCTCCGCGGTCAGGGCCGCCGCGTCCAGTCCCAGCCCCTCCAGCCTGCCCGGCGCATGGTCGAACAGCGCGACATCGGCGCGCGCGATCAGGTCTCGTGCGGCGGCCAGCCCCGCGGGCGTTTCCAGGTCGAGGCTCAGGACGCCCTTGTTGCGATTGAAGACCTGGTAGCCCGGGTGATCCCGAAGGCGGTCGCCGGACGGGGGCTCGATCTTGACCACCTCCGCCCCGAAATCGCCCAGCAGCATGGCGGCCATGGGCCCGGCGATACCCTGGGTGAAGTCTGCGACGCGGAGCCCGGCATATGCGGACATGGAACCTCCCTTGCGGCGCCGTTGTCCGGCGTCTCGCTCGGGAACATCAAAGACCCGGTATGGAGGTTGGACAAGTCCGTCGGCGCGAACCGCCCGGACTCCGCCCAACCCTCCCGTCAGATTCGCAGCACTGTGGTCTCGACCACGGGCCGGCGGCCCCAGATGCGGTGGCTGGCTTTCTTGACCGCGCGGGACAGAGCCGTCTCCACGGCATGGTCGTCGTCGAGGTCTTCGTTCTTCAGGCGTCCGAGGGCGCGTTCGGCTTCTTCCGCCAGGTCGTCGAGCACCTCGTCCATGGGATAGTCGTCGTCGGCCGGCAGGCCCAGGGCGCGGATCTGGGGCCCCGAGGCGATCTTGCCCTTGCGGTCGAGCACCACGGCCACCGCCAGAACGCCGTTGAAGGCGGCGTGGCGGCGTTCGCGCAGCGCATCGCCGTTCTCCACCGTCACGACGCCCGCATCGACATAGAGACGCCCGGCGGGCACCTCGTCGATGATCTCCGCGCGGCCGGGGGCCAGTCGAACCATGTCGCCGTTGCGCGGCGTCACGGTCTGGGGGACCTGCAGGTCCTTGGCGAAAGCGGCGTGTTCCAGGAGGTGGCGGCGCTCGCCGTGGGTCGGCACGGCGATCTGAGGCCGGGCCCAGCGGTACATCTCGGCCAGTTCGTCGCGGCACGGGTGGCCGGAGACGTGGATGCCGGGATGGTCGCGTTCGGTGTAGAGGCGCACTCCGCGGTCGGCGAGGCGGTTCTGCAGGTTGCGGATCGGCACCTCGTTGCCGGGGATCACACGCGAGGAGAACACCACGCTGTCGCCGGCGCCCAGGTTGACGTGCTGGTGGATGCCCTCGGCGATCCGCGACAGCGCCGCGCGGGCTTCGCCCTGGCTGCCGGTGCAGAGGTAGAGGATCTTGTCCTGCGGGAAGTGCCCCGCCTGGGAATCGGTGACGAACTCCTTGATGTCGGCCATCAATCCCACCGACTTGGCCGCGGCGGCCATCCGGTGCATGGAGCGCCCGACCAGGCATACCCGCCGATCGGCGGCCTCCGCGGCGCGGATGACGGAGTCCATGCGCGCGACGTTGGAGGCGAAGCAGGCCACCGCGACCTTGCCCTTCAGTCCGGCGATCAGGTGGGTCAGGGCCTGGCGCACGTCGGCCTCGGAGCCGGCGTGGCCGTCGACGAAGACGTTGGTGGAATCGCAGACCATGGCCAGAACGCCCTCGTCGCCCAGGCGGCGGATGGCGTCCTCGTCGGTGACCCCGCCCAGCAGGGGATCGGGATCGATCTTCCAGTCGCCGGTGTGCAGGATGGTGCCCAGCGGCGTCCTGATCGACAGGCCGTTGGGCTCGGGGATCGAATGGGTCAGCGTGATCAGGTCGATCTCGAACGGGCCCAGCGTCACCTTGCCGCCGAGCGGCACGATGGTGATTTCCGCCTCGTCGGCCAGGTCCTTCTCGCGCAGCTTCTCCTTCAGCAGGAAGGCCGTGAACGGGGTCGCGTAGAGGGGCGCCTTGATGCGGGGCCACAACCAGGCGACCGCGCCGATATGGTCCTCGTGGGCGTGGGTCAGCACGATGCCCAGGATGTCCTTGGCGTGTTCCTCGATGAACTGGGGGTCGGGCAGGATGATTTCGACGCCTGGCGTCGTCTGGTCGCCAAACGTGATGCCCAGGTCGACCACGATCCACTTGCGCGCATGCGGAGGACCGTAGCCGTACAGATTGAAGTTCATGCCGATCTCGTTCGACCCGCCCAGGGGCAGGAAGACGAGTTCGTCGTCTTGTTTTGCTTTCGCCATTTATGCCTTGGCTTTGTTGCGCCTGTGGATTTCCAGCAGGCCGCGAATGGTTAGATCGGGATCGAAGTGATCGATTGATAGGGTGGCGCCGTGGAATAGCGAGGCGACGCCGCCCGTGGCGACAACCGTGAGGGGCTTCTCCCACTCGGCCTTGATGCGGGCGATCAGACCTTCGATCAGGGCGATATAGCCCCAGAAGACTCCGGACTGCATGGCGCCCACCGTGTCCTTGCCCACCACCCGCTGCGGCCTTTGGATCGCCACGCGCGGCAGCTTGGCCGCCGCCGTGTGCAGGGCCTCCATCGACAGGTTGATGCCGGGGGCGATGACACCCCCCTCGAACGCGCCGTCCGCGCCGATGATGTCGAAGGTGGTGGCCGTGCCGCTGTCGATCACCAGCAGGTCGCCCGGATAGGCCACATGGGCGCCGATGGCGTTCACCAGCCGGTCCGCGCCGGCTTCCGACGGCTTGTCGATCCGCACCTCGATGCCCAGGTTGGCGTTCTCGCCGATCACCAGGGGCTCCACGTGCAGGTAGCGCCGGGCCAGGTTGCGGAGGTTGAAGATCGACTGCGGCACCACGCTGGAGATGATGCAGGCGTCGAGCGCGGAAAACGCCAGCCCGGCCATGGCCAGGAGCTGGGACAGCCAGACGGCGTATTCGTCGGCCGTGCGGCTGGAATTGGTGGCCGCGCGCCACTGCGCGGTCCAGGTCTCGCCGTCATGGACGGCGAACAGGGTGTTGGTGTTGCCCTGCTCGATGGCCAACAGCATTCAGGCTTCTCCGAAGAATACGTCGCCGGCGGTTATGCGCAGGATCGCCCCGTCGTCCAAGCGCAGCCTGAGCGCGCCGTCGAGATCCAGGCCCTCGGCGATCCCGCGATAGGTCTGATTGGGCAGCCGCGCCTCGCACGGGGCGCCCAGGCCAAGGGCCCGCTCGGTCCAGGCCCGGGCGATGGGCGCGAACCCTTGCGCCGCCCAAAGCGCCCGCCAATGCTCGAACCGGGCGGCCAGGATGTCGAGCGCGGCGCGTGGAGCGGGCGGCGCGGACATGAATTCGGCGAAGGCGGCGGCGGGGCGTTCCACGTCGGTGGGCGCGTGCGCGAGATTGATCCCGATCCCCACCGCCAGCCACAGGGACCCATCCTCCCGCGAGCCGGACTCGACGAGAATGCCGGCGGCCTTGCGGCCGTGGATCATCAGGTCATTGGGCCACTTCAGCCGCCCGACTCCCGGCCCCAGGCAGGTCTCGGCCAGATCGGCGGCGGCCAGGGCGGCGATGAACGAAACCTGGGCGGCTTCCGCCGGCGGCTTGTCGGTCACGAACAACAGGGTGGCGGCGAGGTTGCCGGCGGCGGTGTCCCAGCTTCGCCCGCGACGACCGCGGCCGGCGGTCTGTCGCAGCGCGGTGATCCAGACCGGTCCGCCCTCACCCGCCTCGGCGCGGCGTCGCGCCTCGGCGTTGGTGGAGTCGAGTTCGTCATAGGCCTCGACAGGCGGCGTGTTCACCTAGCGCAGGCCGAACGCCGCGGCGGCGGCCTGGGCCTGAGGGTCGATGAAGGCGAGCGCGACCATCACGATCGGGAAGCTGAACAGGGCTGCGGCGATGGCCACGGCGTGGGCTTCGACGGCGGGCTTGTCGGTCCGGCCCGGCGCCGCGTCGAACCACATCACCTTGATCAGGCGCAGATAGTAGAAGGCGGCGACCACGCTGCCGACCAGGCCGGCGACCGCAGCCACCTGGATCACGATGTAGTCGACGCTGATGGCGGCCTTGAACACATAGAACTTGGCCCAGAAACCCGAGAACGGCGGCAGGCCCAGGGCCGACAGCGCGAACGCGGTCATGGCCAGCGCGATGCCCGGGCGCTCCTTGAACAGCCCCGCCATGTCGTCGATCGTCTCCATGGCCCGGCCCTCGCGGGTGAGCGCGGTGAGGCAGGCGAAGAAGCCGGTCACGTCGACCATGTAGAGCACCATGAACACCATCATGGACTGCACGCCCTCGGCGTTGCCGGCCGCCAGGCCCAGCACCGCGTAGCCGACGTTGGCGATCGAGGAATAGGCCCACAGGCGCTTGAGGTTCTTCTGGGCGAGGCCCGCGAAGGCGCCGACAGCGATCGAGGCCAGGGCAATGATCACCAGGACCTGACGCCACTGATCCACCGCGCCCGGGAAGCTCTCGTAGAGGGCTCGGGCGAACAGCATCATGGCCGCGAACTTCGGGGCGCCGGCGAAGAACGCCACGACCGGAGTGGGGGCGCCCTCGTAGACGTCCGGGGTCCACATGTGGAACGGCGCGGCCGAGACCTTGAAGGCCAGGCCGCAGATCAGGAAGATCAGGCCGAACAGCACGCCGGTGTTGGCCCCGTGTTCGACCACGGCGGCGATGTCGGCGAAACGGGTGGAGCCCGCGAAGCCGTAGATCAGCGAGGCGCCGTAGAGCAGCAGGCCCGACGAGAGGGCGCCCAGCACGAAGTATTTCAGACCGGCTTCCGAAGCCTTGGCGTCGTCGCGATGCATGGCGGCCATGACGTAGAGCGCCAGGGATTGCAGCTCGACCCCGACATAGAGCGAGATCAGGTCGCCGGATCCCACCATCATGCCCATGCCGAGCGCGGCCAGCAGGATCAGGACCGGGTATTCGAAATTGACGATGCCCTTGCGGGCGAACCAGCGCTGGCCGAGCGGTATGGCCACGGCGCTGGCCGCGTAGATCGCCACCTGGCTGAAGCTTGAGGCGGCGTCGGAGATCAGGCCGCCCTTGAAGGCGACGCCCACGGGACTAAGCGCGGCCGCCACGGCGGCGGCGGCGAGCGCCAGCATGGCGGCGACGCCCAGTGGTGTGGTGGCGCGCGGCGCAAAGGCCCCGAGCACCAGCAGGAGCAGGGCCGAGCCGGCGAGGATCAGCTCAGGAACAGCCAGGGCGAGATCGTTGGAAAACATGCAGCCCCCTAGGCGCCGATGGCCGCGCGGTAAACCGCGACCAGGTTGTCGACCGACGCTTGGGTCAGGTTGAAGACGACGCCCGGCTGGACGCCCAGATAAAGCGTGGAGAGGACCAGGGGGACGAAGATCGCCACCTCACGGATCTCCAGGTCGGCGATGCCCGCCAGGGCCGGGTTGGTCAGCTCTCCGAACACCACGCGCCGATAGAGGCTGAGCGCGTAGACGGCCGAGAGGATCACGCCGCTGGCGGCGACCAGGGCGGTCCAGGTGGAGACCTGGTAGGTCCCGGTCATGGTCAGGATCTCGCCGACGAAGCCCGAGGTCCCCGGCAGTCCGACATTGCCCATGGTGAAGAGCATGAAGACCGCCGCGTACAGGGGCATGCGGTTCACGATGCCGCCGTAGAAGGCGATCTCGCGGGTGTGCATGCGGTCATAGACCACGCCGACGCAGAGGAAGAGCGCGCCCGATATCACCCCGTGGCTCAGCATCTGGAAGATCGCGCCCTGCACGCCGACGTCGTTGCCGGAGAAGATGCCCATGGTCACGAAGCCCATGTGGGCCACCGAGGAATAGGCGATCAGCTTCTTGATGTCGGTCTGACGGAAGGCGACCAGCGAGGTGTAGACCACGGCGATCACGCTGAGTGCGAAGACGAGGGGCGTGAAATAGGCCGAGGCGTCCGGGAACATCGGCAGGCTGAAGCGCAGGAAGCCGTAGCCGCCCATCTTCAGCAGGATGCCCGCCAGGATCACCGAGCCCGCCGTGGGCGCTTCGACGTGGGCGTCGGGAAGCCAGGTGTGCACCGGCCACATGGGCATCTTCACCGCGAAGGAGGCGAAGAAGGCCAGCCATAGCCAGGTCTGAAGGCCGGGCGCGAATTTGTAGGTCATCAGTTCGGGGATCGAGCTGGTGTGGGCGATGCCGATCATGGCCAGGATCGCCGCCAGCATCAGGACCGAGCCCAGCAGCGTGTAGAGGAAGAACTTGAAGGCCGCGTAGACCCGGCGCTTGCCGCCCCAGATGCCGATGATCAGGAACATCGGGACCAGGCCGAACTCGAAGAAGGCGTAGAACAGGACCAGGTCCAGCGCGCAGAACACCCCGATGACCAGCGTCTCCAGGATCAGGAACGCGATCATGTATTCGAGCACCCGGGTCTCGATCGTCTTCCACGAGGCCGCGATGCAGATCGGCATCAGGAAGGCGGTCAGGAGCACGAACAGGATCGAGATGCCGTCCACCCCCATGCGGTAGTGGAGCATCGCGAACCAGGGCAGGTCCTCGACGAACTGGAAGCCCGGATTGGCCGGGTCGTACCTGGCCGTCAGCAGGACGGAGAGGGCCAGCGTCGCCAGGGTGGTGACGAACGCGATCCACTTGGCGGCCTCGACCGTCCTGGCGTCGTCGGGCTTGCCGAACAGCCGAAGGATCAGGATCGCCGCCACGCCGAGGATCGGCGCGAAGGTGGTGAGGGAGAGAATGCCGGTCATCAGGTCGCCCTCCCCTTAAGCCTGCCAGGCCCACAGGGCGAAGGACAGAAGTCCCGCCACCCCGAGCAGCATCACGAAGGCGTAGTGATAGACATAGCCGGTCTGCAGCATGCCGGTCCGCCGGCCGACCGCCGCCGAAACCGCCGCGACCCCGTCCGGGCCCAGGCCGTCGATGAGCTTCTGGTCGCCGCCCTTCCAGAACAGGTCGCCCAGGAACTTCGCCGCGCGGACGAAGGTGGCCTGGTACAGCTCGTCGAAGAACCACTTGTTGTAGAAGAAGGTGTAGAGCAGCCCGTTGTTGGCCGCGAGCTTCGCGCCCAGGCCTTCGCGCCAGATGTACATGTAGGCCGCGACCAGCAGGCCGCCCACCGACACCACCAGCGGCGCCCAGATCACCC
>DASUIJ010000475.1:0-2411 GCA_036279815.1 Phenylobacterium sp.
TTAACGCGCGCCCTGACCTTCAGACGAATCGCCAGGACTCTTCGGCCGCCCGCCGCAGGGCCCGCGCCTTGTGCAGGGTCTCGTCATATTCCGCGTCGGGATCGCTATCGGCGACCACGCCGCCGCCGGCTTGCACGTACATCTGGCCGTCCTTGAACAGGGCGGTGCGCAGGACGATGCAGGTGTCCACCGAGCCGTCGGCGCCGAAATAGCCGACCGCGCCGGCATAGGCGATGCCGCGCTTCTCGATCTCCAGTTCGTCGATGATCTCCATCGCCCGCACCTTGGGCGCACCCGAAAGCGTGCCGGCGGGCAGGGCGGCCATCAGCACGTCCACCGGGTCGAGCCCCTCGGGCGCGTCGCCCTCGACATTGGAGACCAGGTGCATCACGTGGCTGTAGCGTTCGACGAAGAAGCTCGCGGTCACCCGCACGTGCGCGCCTCGGGACGGCTTCGTCGGCTCGTTGGCGCCGGGCTTGTTCAGCATCGCCACGCGGCCCACGTCGTTGCGGCCCAGGTCCAGCAGCATCAGGTGCTCGGCCCGTTCCTTGGGGTCGGCGATCAGCTCGGCCTCCAGGGCCCGGTCTTCCTCCGGCGTGGCCCCGCGGGGACGGGTGCCGGCGATCGGCCGGATGGTGATCTTGCCGTCGCGCAGCCGCACGAGGATCTCCGGCGACGAGCCGGCCAGCTGGAAGTCGCCGAAGTTCAGATAGAACAGGAACGGCGAGGGGTTGGTCCGCCGCAGGGAGCGGTACAGGGCGAAGGGGTCGAGCGAGAACGGCGCCCGGAACCGATGGCTCGGCACCACCTGGAAGATGTCGCCGGCCCGGATGTAGTCCTTGGCCTTCTCGACGATGCCCTTGTAGGCCTCGCGGCTCACCGGGGTGGTGAAACGGTCCGGCTCGGCCGTGCCCTGGCCGGTGAGCGGCGGGGCGGCCTTCTTGAAGTCGCCGCGCGCCTCGTCGAGCCTGGCCTGGGCCGCGTCGAACGCCGCCCGCGGCGAACCCGATGCGGGGCGAACGGTCGTCGCCAGCACGATCTCCTGGGCGATGGCGTCGAAGACCGCCACCACGGAGGGACGGATCATCACCGCGTCGGGCAGGCCCAGAGGGTCCGGATTGACGTTCGGCAGCTTCTCCACCAGCCGGATCATGTCGTAGCCGATGGCCCCGAACACGCCGGCGGACATGGGCGGCAGGCCCGGCGGCAGGTCCAGGCGTGAGGCGGCCACCAGGTCGCGCAGGCTGTCCAGGGCGCCGCCGGCCTGGGGCGTGAATCGTCCGGCCGCGATGTCGTCGCCTTGTGCGATCTCCGCCTGGTCGCCCCGGCAGCGCCAGACCAGGTCCGGCTTCATGGCGATCACCGAATAGCGCCCGCGCCAGGCGCCGCCTTCGACGCTCTCGAACAGGAAGGCGTAGGGTCGGCCGTGGGCCAGTTTCAGATAGGCCGAGACCGGGGTCTCCAGATCGTCGATCAGCCGGGTCCAGACCACCTGCGAGGCGCCTGACGCGTATTTGGCCTCGAAGTCCTCGAACCTGGGCTCGATGGTCACTGCGCCTTCTCCGGCTTCTTCTTGGCCTTGGCCTCCAGCGGCTCCAGGCCGAGGGCGGCGCGGGCCACGTTCGGATAGATCTTCGGCTTGATGGTGGTCCGGGCCGACCTGCGGGCGTCCGCGCCGATCTCGCGGAACAGGCCCATGGTCATCTGCGGCCGGCTGTCCTCGGCGATGCGGGCGATCTGGGCCGGGTTGGGGGCGTGAATCGCCTCCAGCTTGCCGACGATCAGGCCGAAGGCCTTGGCGTTTTCCGCCGAGAAGGCCTCGCCCGGCTTGGCGTTGAACGCCTTGCCCAGCGCGTCCTGCGACAGCTCCTTGTTCTGGCCCGCGGTCTGGCGGTCCAGGGCCGCGACGTGGGAGACCTGGGCGCCCACCGACGCGGCGACAGCCTCCAGGCTCTCGCCCTTCTTCACCCGAGCCGTCAGCTCGTCAGCCTTGACCTGCAGGCGCTTGGCGGTCTCCCGCGCCATCCAGACCTGCGTCAGCCGCGGCTTCACGTCCGCCAGCGGCGGCAGGGCCTTGGGGATGATCTTCTCGACGCGCACGGCGAAGGACTCGCCGGCGCCCTCGTCCTCGATCTCGCTCTCGCCGCCCTGGGGCAGGCCGAAGGCCACCTGGACGAGCTTCTGGGTCACGCCGGCGGCGCGCTGGCCCTGCGGGTCCGCGCCCTGTTCGGAAACCGGGCCCACGGTCACGGTCTGGACGCCGGCCTTCTGGGCGGCTTCGGGCAGGCTCGCGCCGCCCGCATGGGCGTCGTCGTACTTCTGGCTGATCTCGTAGACTTTCTCGGCGGCGGCGGTCTTGCGCGCCTCGGCTTCGAGCATCGGGCGCACCTCGGCGATGGTCGCGGTGTGGC
>DASUIJ010000476.1:0-4299 GCA_036279815.1 Phenylobacterium sp.
TATAGATGGCCCGGATCTCCTCAATGCAGTCCGGCGGCCCGTTCAGCGCCGCGGCGGCGGCCACCTGGATCGGGGTGTAGGCCCCGTAGTCCAGGTAGGACTTCACCCGCGCCAGGGCCGCGCACATCCGCTCGTTGCCCACCACCATGCCCACGCGCCAGCCGGCCATGGCGTAGGTCTTGGACAGGGAATTGACCTCGACAGCGATGTCCTTGGCCCCCTCCACCTGCAGGATCGACGGCGGCGGGTTGTCGTCGAAATAGATCTCCGAATAGGCGATGTCCGACAGCACCAGCATGTCGTGCTTGCGCGCCAGGGCCACGGCCTCGCGATAGAAGTCGAGGTCGACCCACTGAGCCGTGGGGTTCGAAGGGTAGGACAGGATCAGAACGCTGGGCGGCGGCGCCGAGTGCTTCACCGCGCGGCTGATCCCGGACAGGTATTCCTCGGGCGACGGCGCCGGAACGTGGCGGATCACGCCGCCGGCCATGATGAAGCCATAGGCGTGGATCGGATAGGCCGGGTTCGGGCAGATGATCACGTCGCCGGGGGCGGTCAGGGCCTGGGCGAGGTTGGCGAAGCCTTCCTTCGAGCCCAGGGTGGCGATCACCTCGGTGTCGGGGTTCAGCTTCACCCCGAACCGCTTGTCGTAATATCCCGCCATGGCCCGGCGCAGGCCGATGATGCCCTTGGAGGCGGAGTAGCGTCCCGCCTTGGGGTCGCGGGCGGTCTCGATCAGCTTGTCGACGATGTGCTTGGGCGTGGGCATGTCGGGATTGCCCATGCCGAAATCGATGATGTCGACGCCTTGCCCGCGAAGGCGCGCCTTGATGCGGTTCACCTCCTCGAAGACGTAGGGCGGAAGGCGTCGGATACGATGGAATTCAGGGGTCATGAAGAGCTCTGGCCGCAGGCCTCGCGGCGATATGGAGCCGAAGTCGCGCATGGCATAGCCCCGGTCACGGAGCCCGCCAAGCAGGTTCGAGGGAATTTTGCCTCCGCAGGCCCTATCTCTTAGGCGGCGGAGGCGGGGTAGCTCGCTTGCGCTGATCGCGGGCGAAGGCCTCGGTTTCCGCGGTGGTCGATTCGCCGGCGGCGAACGCGGGTCCGGCGTGCCGCAGGGTTTCGGCTGCGAAAGCCTCGGTGCCGGTCAGGGTCCACGTCCCGGGCGCTGTGGCGGCCACGAGCTGGTCGCCCGCGCGTTCGATCTGCCTCGCCGCCGGGCCCCAGGCCTTCAGGGGACGCTGGTCTTTCGGGTAGGCCGGAATGCCCGCGAACGTCGGAAACGCCTTGTTGTGGTTGGCCAGGGCGGCCACGTCGCCCGCCACGGGGGAACTGGGGTCGATCGGGGCGGTCGCCAGGGGGTTGACCCCGGAACACCCCCCGAGCCCTGCCGAGAGACCGAGCACCAGGCAACCCAGACGTCCCGCCATTCGCATGGTCGGGCGCGTGTTTAACAAAAGTCTATGCGGCGCGTTCATTTACCCGCCGGTCTTATGCCATGATCGACGTTGACGGAAGAGCGCGGGTGACAAGTCCGGCGCAAAGGGGAGACGACCAACATGAGCGCGCAAGACGCCAAAGCCCCGAAAGCTGGTTCCAAGTCTGGCAAGGCCAAGTCGAAGGGCAAGGCCGCCAAGTCCAAGACTGGCGCCAGGAGCGTCGCCAAATCGCCAAAGCTGGATGTGAAACCTGACGTGAGCCCCGAAGCCCTTCTGCACCCCACCGCCGCGGCTCTGCGCGACGAGCCGGATCCCAGGCCCAGGGCCAGTCATCCCGCCGCGTCGATGGCCTTCGACGCCCACCGGCTGTCGGAAGAGCAGCGCGAGGTGATCGAGAAGCTCTCCGCCAACCTGGCGCGCGCCGCCCTGACCGCTCAGGGGGCCATCGCCGAGGTCGCGCTTCGCCATGCCGACCGCCCCGCGGCGCTGAACGCGGACCCGTTCCACGTGGCGCCGGCCCTGGCCGACGTCATGGGGCGCCTTGCCGCCCAGCCCGACCGCCTGGTCCGCGCCCAGGCCGACCTCTTCCAGCGCTACATGGAACTGTGGCAGTCCGCGGCCCGCAAGGCCGCCGGCGAGACGGTCGAGCCCGTCGTGCGCCCGGCCAAGGGCGACAAGCGGTTCCTGGACCCGGACTGGAGCGACAATCCCGTCTTCGACGTGATCAAGCAGTCCTATCTGGTCACCTCGAACTGGCTGAACGCCCTGGTGGAGGGAGTCGACGACGTCGATCCCATGACCAAGCGCCGCGTCGAGTTCTTCATGAAGATGCTCACCGACGCCTTCGCGCCGTCAAACTTCCTGGCGTCCAATCCCGCCGCCCTGCGCGAGGCCATGGAGACCCGGGGCGAGAGCCTGCTCAAGGGCATGGAGAACTTCGCCGAAGACCTGTCGCGCGGCGGCGGGCAGCTGGCGATCAGCCAGACCGACTACGAAATGTTCCGGATCGGCGAGAACGTGGCGACCGCGCCGGGCAAGGTGGTCTTCCAGAACGAGATCATCCAGCTCCTGCAGTTCGATCCCACCACGCCGCAGGTCCATGAGATCCCGCTGGTGATCTTCCCGCCCTGGATCAACAAGTTCTACATCCTGGACCTGCGCCCGGAGAACTCGATGATCCGCTGGCTGGCCGACCAGGGGTTCACGGTCTTCGTCGCCTCCTGGGTCAACCCCGACAAGGAACTCGCGACCAAGACCTTCGAAGACTACATGCGCCAGGGCATCTACGAGGGCGCCGCGGCGGCCATGAAACAGGCCGGCGTCGATCGGGTGAACACGGTCGGCTACTGCATCGGCGGCACCCTGCTCTCCTCCACCCTGGCCCACATGGCGGCCACCGGCGACAAGCGGATCGCCTCCGCCACCTTCTTCGCCGCCCAGCAGGATTTCGCCGAGGCCGGCGACCTGCTGATCTTCACCAACGAGGAATGGCTGAAGGACCTGGAAAAGAAGATGGACGCCGAGGGCGGCGTCCTGAGCGGCCAGTCCATGGCCGACACCTTCAACATGCTGCGGTCCAACGACCTGATCTGGTCGTTCTTCGTGAACAACTACCTGATGGGCCGGGAGCCCAAACCCTTCGACCTGCTGTTCTGGAACTCCGACCAGACGCGGATGCCCAAGACCCTGCACCTGTACTACCTGCGCAAGTTCTACATGGAGAACGCGCTGGCCAAGGGCGAGCTGGTCCTGGACAACATCAAGCTCGACCTCGGCAAGGTGAAGACCCCGATCTACGTGCAATCCTCCAAGGAGGACCACATCGCACCGGCCCGTTCGGTCTATCGGGGCGCCAAGCTGTTCGGGGGGCCGGTCACCTTCACCCTGGCCGGCTCGGGCCACATCGCCGGCGTGATCAACGCCCCGGCGGCCAACAAGTACCAGCACTGGACCAATTCCGACCTGCCCGCCACGGTGGAGCAGTGGATGGAAGGCGCCAAGGAGACCCCCGGCTCCTGGTGGCCGCACTGGGCAGAGTGGCTCAAGGCCAGGTCCGGCGGGCTGGTCCCCGCCCGCGACCCGGCCAAGGGTCCGCTCAAGCCCCTGGAAGACGCGCCCGGCAGCTACGTGAAGGTCAAGTCCTAGGCCGGACTCCACGCCCCAGCCACAGCCGGAGCGCGACCAGCAGGGCTCCGGCCGGCGGAGCCAGGTGCAGGACCCAGGGCGACAGGGGCGACTGTCCCTTGTCGAGGCCGAACCCCACCAGGTTGACCGCCCAGACTGCGCCGATCTCGCCGGTGGTCCAGTTCATCCAGGCTGCGCCCACGCCGACGAAGGACAGGATCACCCACAGCCATTTCCGTTGCAGTCCCTTGGCGCGCAGGGCGGCGATCGCGGCGGCCAGCATCGCCACGGGCGTGCCGAAGGTGGCGAACAGGAAGGCCCACTGCCGCGGCGTCTTGGTCGTTCCCAGGAACGTGTTGGCCGCCACCTGCGCGGGATCGACCGGCGTCACCTGCATCGACACCAGCTTGTAGACCTTGGCCGCCTTGTAGGGCCGCTCGCCCGGCTGCGGCTTGGGCGGCTCGGTCTCCTCCACCTTCGGCTCCACCGGCCTGGGCGGAATCTCCCCTGTCCTCAGCGGCTTGCGCTCATAGACCCGCACCCAGCCGTGATGCTCGACCACAAGATCGATCACCAGCCGCTTGGTGGCGAAGGCGTAGAGGTAGTTCAGCGTCGCCCGTTCCGGCGCGCCCTTGGGCTGGCGCCAGGCCTCGGTGCGGCTCGACGAGATCAGCTTGATCGACCAGGGCGGCTCCGGTGGGAAGTGGCTCTGCAGCGCCACGATCTTCGGCGC
>DASUIJ010000477.1:0-5656 GCA_036279815.1 Phenylobacterium sp.
TCCGATTCTACAGTCGCCTGTCGCGCGCGAACCCCCCTACAGTCACCCACCGATGATCCTCACCTGCCCAGAGTGCTCCACCGCCTACTTCGTCGACGAGGCGAAGATCCCGGCCGAAGGCCGGATGGTGAAGTGCGCGCAGTGCGGTCACCGCTGGACGGCCTACGCCACGCCGGCCGAGCCGGAACCCGATCTGGAGCCCGAGATCGAGCTCGGCGCGGACCTGATGGCGTCCGAGGCCATGCTGGAAGACGCCGAACCTGACACCGGGGATCTGGCGGCCGCCGATCTGCCCAAGGTGTTCCGCGCCAAGGCCGCCGACCACCGCAAAGTCCGCGAGGCGGCCACCACCGGCGTGGTCTGGGCCGGCATGGCCGCGGCCCTGGTGGTGCTGATCGCCGTCGCCGCGGTGTTCCGGGTCAGCGTGGTCGGGCTCTGGCCCAAGACGGCGGCGGCCTATGCCTGGGTCGGCCTGCCGGTGAACAGCCTGGGCCTGACGATCGAGGGGGTGCGGGCCGAGCCCGCCCTGCAGGAGGGCCACGCGGCGCTCTCGGTCTCCGGCATGTTCCGCAATGTGAAGGACAAGCCGATCACCGCGCCTCCCCTGCGGATCAGCCTGCTGAACAAGTCCGGCAAGCGTCTCTCGACCAAGATCGCCCAGCCGGCCGACGCCGTGGTGCCGCCCGGCGAGACCCGGCACTTCGCCATCGCCATCCTGGATCCGCCGACCACGGCCAGCCAGCTCGAGGTGGCCTTCGCGCCGGAGGCGGCGCACAAGCGCGAAAGCCTGCCCAAGGCCGCCCGGGTGGCCACCCCGCACGCGCCCGAGGCCCCGACCCTGCGCGACGGCCAGGCGCCGGAGCCGGTCGCGATTCCGGGGCCGCCGCCGGTGGAGGCCCAGCCCTTGCCTTCGTCCTCCCCCTACGCCCTGGAACCTCATGGCTGAGGCCGAGACCCGGACGCCGGTGGTGCTGCTGAGCGAGGTCGAGATCGCCCAGCGGGTCGCCGCCCTGGCGGAGCGGATCGCCCCGCGCATCGACGACGACACCGTAGCCGTCTGCCTGTTCACCGGCGGCATCTGGTTCGCGGCCGACCTGACCCGGGCCCTGGCGCGGATCGGTCGCAATGTGCGCTTCGACGGCCTGTGGCTGGCGTCCTACGGCGACGAACGGGCCAGCCTGGGACGCTGCGAGGTGCGGGCCGACCTGCAGCGGCCTCTGTCGGGCCGCCGCGCCCTGGTGATCGACGACGTGATCGACACCGGCCTGTCGCTGTCGGAAGCCCAGCGGCTCGTGCGGGACGCCGGCGCCAGCGAGGTGATCACCGTGGTCTTCGCCTCCAAGCCCTGGCCGACGCCGCGCGCGATCGAGCCCGACTTCTCCGCCTGGGAGGCGCCTTCGCGGTTCCTGGTCGGCTATGGAATGGACGCGGGAGGCGCGCTGCGGGGTCTGCCCTTCATCGGGGCGCTGGACTGAAGACGGCGTCGCGACGCCCGTCGTCACTCGTTGGCGAACAGGGTGATCATGTCCTGCAGCACGCGGCGGCGCGGACCCTTCGGAATGCGGGCGAAGGCGCGCATCAGGTCGATGGCTTCATCGCTGTCGAGGAACGCTAGCGCCTCCCTGCAGGAGCGGGTGGCGGCGATGTCGAAATCCAGGAACTCGTGGACGCTCACCTGGAGCGCGTCGGCGATCCGCATCAGGGTCGAGACGCTGAGGCGGTTGGTTCCCTGCTCGTATTTCTGGATCTGCTGGAAGGAGACGCCGATCAGGCTGGCCAGTGCGTCGAGCGAGAAGCCCTTCGATTGACGGATCTGGCGCAGGCGGCGGCCCACCATGACATCGGACTTGTCGGCCGCATGCTTGGCGACGCGCCGGGGCGCCCGGTCTTCATTTCCCACAAGTTGTATCTGGGCTTCCATCTTGAACCACCTCTAGTAGCGACCGGCGGCTGTACATCAGGGCGCTGCCAGAGAAGGTAGTAGGGCTTTCCAGATGCGGGTTTGATGTGGATCATCGCGGCGGGACGAAAGCCTGATGCCCTGGCTGTAAATTCAGCATCGGAACGGTGAATGGTACGAGCCAGATTCTCGACGGCGTCCTTGGTCCTGATCCTGGCCCTGGGAACGGCCGTGACCGCCGCCGCCGCCGCGCCGGTCGACAGGGGCCGAGACCTGGTTCGGAGCAACTGCGGCATGTGCCATGCGGTGGGCGCGACCGACGCCAGCCCGAACGAACTCGCGCCGCCCTTCCGGGTCCTGCACCAGCGATACCCGGTGGAGAACCTGGAGGAGGCGCTGGCGGAGGGGATCCTCACCGGCCACCCCCAGATGCCGGAGTTCCGGTTCTCCCCGGACGACGTGGCGGCGATCATCCAATATCTGAAGAGCATCCAGACCCGGCAGGGGGCAGGTAACGCGTCTCCGGCGCCGGCTTCTCGAGGCCGATAGGGCCAAGGACGACCGGCTCTTGCGTCGGTTCCGAGTCGTCTATTATAAGAGACGAATGACGACTTTAGTGGATGACTCGAGCCAGCAGATCGCGCGCCGGCTCCGGCTGGAGCGGGACGCCCGGGGGTGGTCTCTGGCCGATCTGGCGGAACGGTCCGGGGTCTCGAAGGCGACGATCAGCAAGATCGAGCGCGAAGAAGTGAGCCCCACCGCCGTGATCCTGGTGCGTCTGGCGGGCGCCTTCGACCTGACCCTGGCCGGCCTGCTGCTGCGGGCCGAGGGCGAGAAGGGGCGGCTGTCGCGTGCGGCCGAGCAACGGGTCTGGCGCGATCCGGCCACCGGCTATCTGCGCCGCCAGGTGTTCAGCCGGCCGGACCATCCGGTGGAGGTCGTGCAGGTGGACCTGCCGGCCGGCCAGAGGGTCACCTTCCCGGCCTCGTCCTACGCCCTGATCCGGCAGGTGGTCTGGGTGACGGCGGGAGACCTGGTGATCCTCGAAGGCGGGGAGCGGCACGAACTGGCTGCGGGCGACTGTCTGGGCTTTGGCCCTCCGGCCGAGGTGACTCTGGCCAACGAGAGCGCCCGGCCCTGCGCCTATGTCGTGGCCCTGGCGCGGGGATGACGGTGACGTCCGATATCGAGATCCGGGCCCTGGACGCCTCCGCGCCGACCCTGGCGATGCTGCGCGATGTCCTGGTGGAGGTGGTGGCCGGCGGCGGGTCCGTGAGCTTCATGCATCCGCTGGCGCCGGAAGCGGCGGAGGCTTTCTGGACCGGGTCCCTGGCCGCCGCCGAGCGGCGCGAGCGGGTGGTGCTGGGGGCGTGGGACGCAGAGGTCCTGGCGGGCTCCGTGACGCTGCTGCTGGACTGTCCGCCCAACCAGCCGCACCGGGGCGAGATCGCCAAGCTGATGGTGCGGCCGAGCCATCGCGGCCGCGGGATCGCCGCGGCGCTGATGCGGCGGGCGGAGGCGTTGGCGGTCGAGCATGGGCGGACCCTGCTGGTGCTCGACACCGCCAGCGATGGCGGCGCGGCGGGGCTCTATGAGGGCTTGGGCTACACACTGGTCGGGGAGATTCCGGACTACGCCCTGAAGCCCCACGGAGGCCTGACCGGAACCCTCATATACTTCAAGCGTGTAGGCGCCACGGCGGGCGGTTGAAGCCCGCCGGTCGGCGTCTACCCCGACGCCATGGTCAAGCCGCACGGCGGCCTCACGGACCAGATGCTCCACTGGAAACGGATCGGGGACGAGACCAGACCTAGAGCCAGGGCGCGGGCGCCTCGCGGGCCAGCATGTCCTCATAGGTGGGCCTGGGACGGACCACGGCGAACCGGTCGCCCTTGACCAGCACCTCGGGCACCAGCAGGCGGCTGTTGTATTCGCTGGCCATGGCCGCGCCGTAGGCGCCGGCGCTCATGAAGGCGATGAGGTCGCCGCCCTGCAGCGGGGGCAGGTCGCGGTCGCGGGTGAAGGTGTCGCCGGTTTCGCAGACCGGACCCACCACGTCATAGGCCACCAGCCCGCCTTCGCGCGGCTTCACCGGCCGGATGTCATGATAGGCGTCGTACATGGCCGGGCGGATCAGGTCGTTCATGGCCGCGTCGAGCACGGCGAACTTCCGGCCCTCGGGCCGCTCGTGGATGTGCTGGACGGTGGCCAGCAGCACGCCCGCGTTGGCGGCGATCATCCGGCCGGGCTCAAAGGAATAAGCCACGTCCAGCCCGCCCATGGTGCGGGCGATCATCCGGGCGTAGTCGGCCGGAGCGGGCGGGGTGGGCTGGTTGAAATAGGGCGCGCCCAGGCCGCCGCCCAGGTCCAGGCGTTCCACCGTCAGGCCCTCGCCGCGCAGGCGCACGACCAGCCCGCGCATCTTCGCGAAGGCGGCCTCCAGGGGCGCGAGGTCGGTGATCTGGCTGCCGATGTGGCAGGTGACGCCCAGGGGCTTCAGTCCGGCGTTGTTGGAGGCCTGGGCGTAGAGCCGCTCGGCCTCGGAGAACGAGACGCCGAACTTGTTCTCGGACTTGCCGGTGGCGATCTTGGCGTGGCCGCCGGCCGAGACGTCCGGATTGACCCGGAAGGCGATGACGGCGCGGGTCCCCAGGGACTGGGCGACCTGCGAGACCAGGTGCATCTCCGGTTCGGACTCGACATTGATCTCGGAAACGCCGGACCGCAGGGCGAAGGCGATCTCGCCCGCCGTCTTGCCGACGCCGGAGAAGACGATGCGCTCCGGGGGGATTCCGGCGGCGAGCGACCGGCGGATCTCGCCTTCGGAGACGGTGTCCGCGCCGGCGCCCAGCCGGGCCAGGGTCTTCAGCACGGCGACGTTGGAATTGGCCTTCACCGCGAAGGCGATCAGGGGATCGCCGCCATGCTCGCCACGGATCCCCTCGGCGACCAGCGCGTCGCGCAGAACCTGGTAGTGCCGCTCGAAGGTGGCGCTGGAATAGACATAGACCGGCGTGCCGACCGTCTCGGCGATGCGGCTCAGCAGAACGCCCTCGCAGGCGAGTTCGCCGGCGATCGGCTCGAAATAATTCATCTGGGCCGGGCGTAGGGGTCTTCGAGCGCGCCCTGCGGCCCGCTGGCCGTCGGGTTGCTGGTGGAATCGATCGGAACGGTGCGCGAGGGCGCCGGGTCGGAGTTGCGGTCGCGCGGGTCGATGGTGCGCACCCGGCGGCTGGGCTCGGGACCGGCGTCGGCGTTGGAGCCGCGGCCGAAGATCGGGCCGGGACGTTCCAGGACGCCCAGCTTGCCGCAGGCGGAGACGCTCACCGCCAGGGTCGCCGTGGTCGCCAGGATGGCGAGGGATCGAAGGCTCATCGCAGTATCTCCTTCCAGCGCGCGACCTGGGCGCGGACCTGATCCGGCGAGGTGCCGCCGTAGCTCTTGCGGCTGCCGGCCGAGGCCCGGGACGTCAGGACCTCGTAGACGTCCGCGGTTATGCCCTGGGACAATGCCTGAAGTTCGGCGAGCGGCAGTTCGGAAAGGTCGCAGCCCAGGGTCTCGGCGCGCTTCACGGCCGCGCCGGTCACGTGGTGGGCGTCGCGGAACGGCATGTCCAGGGTGCGAACCAGCCAGTCGGCCAGATCCGTCGCAGTGGAGAAGCCCGCGCCGGCGGCCTGGGCCATCCTGGCCGGGACCGGCTCCAGGTCGCCGATCATCCCGGCCATGGCGGCGAGCGACAGCTCCAGGGCGTCGAAG
>DASUIJ010000478.1:0-2239 GCA_036279815.1 Phenylobacterium sp.
GTTCGACGCCATCGATGGTCTCCACGGGAGAGGACCGCGGCTTGGCGAACTGGCCGGCCATGCGCCCCACCTTCACCACCGGCTTGCCCCCGGCGAAGGTCAGCACCACCGCCATCTGCAGGATCAGCCGGAAGGTGTCGCGGATGTTGTCGGCGTGGAATTCCTTGAAGCTCTCGGCGCAGTCGCCGCCCTGCAACAGGAAGGCGCGCCCCTCGGCCACGTCGCCCAGCAGGCTCTTCAGCCGCCGCGCCTCGCCGGCGAACACCAGCGGCGGCATGCCGCGCAGCACTTGTTCCACCTTCGCCACTTCCGCCAGATCCGGATAGTCGGTCGGCAGGTGCTTGGCGGGCTTGTTCCTCCAGGAGGCAGGCGTCCAGTGCTCGGTCATGGCTCAAACTCCGCGCCCGCGAGACCCACGGGCAGAACGTACTGGTCGAAAGCGAAAATCGATTTCGGCGGCCAGCACGCATAATTTTTGCTTTCCGGCCCTCCCGGAAGGAAGCGCCGGGGAGCTTCTAACCCCAGAATGAGTGACGTAGGAAGGCTTTGCGCGCCTCGCTAGTCGTTTTGCAGCGGGCCTTGTCGCTGCACGGCCAGGCAGCTCGCCGCGGCGACCGCGCCCAAGGCGAGCCACCATTCCTGCCAGATGCCGAACGAGACGGCCGTGAAGGTGAGATAGGCGACCGCTGTGCCGACCGCGGCGGCGCGTCCGAGATCGCGCTGGCGGTTCGACTGAGTGGCGATCACGACGGCCCAGAACACCGCCGCCGCCATGGCGCCGATCAGGCCCAGCTCCAGCCAGACCTGCAGCGCGCCGCTATGAGGATGCAGCTTGATGCCGGGGGCGAACATGCGGCTGGCGTCGATGCCCCAGCCGCGGAACGGATGGTCGCCGATCCAGTCGCCGGCGTGGCGCCAGTAGCCCATCCGCATCGACCAGGAGAGCGGCACCTTGGCCTCCAAGGTCTGGAACCAGCCGAGTTCGCGGGTCAGCCACATCACCCAGGGCGCGCCGAGGAAGTAGAACGCCGCCAGACCGGCGACGAGGCGCGGCGCGACCACCGGCCAGCGATAGACCGCAACGCCCGCCGACAGGCTCGCGACCAGGGCGATCACCGGCGCATCGGCCGCCAAGCCGAAGCTTGCGGCGATGATTCCGGCGACCATGGCCAAGCCCGGCCAGATCCCGCCACCCGAACGCCAGCCGCCGATCGCGGCGGCGGGGGCCAGCACCGCCAGGACGAAGCCGCCCTGCGCGACATTCTTGATCGCCAGGTCCGGCCGGATCGGATCGCCGATCGCCTGGCGCAGGGCCTGGTAGACCGCCGCGCCGGTCAGCGCCTCCACCACCAGGATCAGGCCGAGCAGCGCCGCGCCCCAGGACATCAGCCGCAGCACGACCAGCCGCCCGCCCGAAGTCATCGCTCCGGCCGCGCGGAACAGCGCCCAGTAGAGCGCCGCCTGCACGACCAGCTTCATCGCGGTGGCGCTCTCGTAGCTGGTCGGGGTGAACGGGCTCCAGGCCACGGAGGCGACGGCCCAGGCCGTCAGCACCAGGATGGCGATGGCGGCGGGGCGATCCTGATCGCCGATGCGAAGCGAGCGTAGGGTGAGCAGGCCGGCCAGCCCGGCCACCGGGGCATATCCGAGCGGCGACAGCCACCCGAGCAGCGGCGAGAGCACGAAGACAAAGGCCATCACCCAGCCGAACCAGGCCACGCCCGGCTCGCTCTGCGCCCCCATCTGCGCTCCGGTCTGCGCCGGCGTCGACGTCACGCGGCCGTGCCCTGCGGCACGTACTTGTCGCGCATGGTGACCAGTTCCTCGGCCAGGGTCGGGTGGACCGCGCAGGTCGAGTCCCACTGCTGCTTGGTGACGCCCATCTTCAGGGCGATCGCCGCCATCTGGATGATCTCCGGCGCGTCCGGTCCCACGACGTGGCAGCCGAGAATCCGCTGGGTCGACTCCTCGACCACCAACTTGATCAGGCAGCGCTCCTCGCCGCCGTAGAAGGTGGTCTTCATCGGCCGAAACACCGAGCGGTAGATGTCGACCTTGCCGTGCGCGTGGCGGGCGTCGGCCTCGGACAGTCCCACCGAGCCGACCGGCGGCTGCGAGAACACCGCCGAGGCGACCATATCGTGATCGAAGGTGGTCGGGTTGTTGTAGAACTCGGTCTGGGCGAAGGCCGCTCCTTCGCGGATCGCCACCGGCGTCAGGTTGATGCGGTCGGTGACGT
>DASUIJ010000479.1:0-4631 GCA_036279815.1 Phenylobacterium sp.
AGGTAGTCGACCATGCGGGCGGCGTCGAGGGTCTTGCCCTCCCCGCCCAGGACGTACTTGCCGCCCTTGAAGAACTCACTGGAGGCGACGTCCAGGCCGAGCACGAAGTCGGAGCCGGCCTTGTAGCCCGCGGATTCGCCAGCCTTCATGATGAAGCCGAGCGCCTCCTCCGCCGAACCGATATTGGGCGCGAAGCCGCCCTCGTCGCCGACATTGGTGTTATGGCCCGCGGCCTTGAGCGCCGCTTTCAGGGCGTGGAAGACCTCGGCGCCCATGCGCAGGGCTTCGGCGAAGGTGGCCGCCCCGGTGGGCAGGATCATGAATTCCTGGATGTCGATCGGATTGTCGGCGTGAGCGCCGCCATTGATGATGTTCATCATCGGCACCGGCAGCACGCGCGCGCCCACCCCGCCCACATACTTGTACAGAGGCAGGTTGGCCGAGCCGGCGGCGGCCTTGGCGGCGGCCAGGCTGACGCCCAGGATGGCGTTGGCGCCCAGGCGCGACTTGTTGGGCGTGCCGTCGAGCTCGATCAGCATGGAGTCCAGCCGGCGCTGGTCTTCGGCCTCGAAGCCGGAAAGCGCGTCATAGATCTCGCCATTGACCGCATCCACGGCCTGCATGACACCCTTGCCGCCATAGCGGGACTTGTCGCCGTCGCGCTTCTCCATCGCCTCGTGGGCGCCGGTCGAGGCGCCGGAGGGCACGGCGGCGCGGCCCATGGAGCCGTCCTCCAGGACCACGTCCACCTCCACCGTCGGATTGCCACGGCTGTCGAGAATCTCGCGGGCGGTGATGTCGACGATCTCGGTCATGGTCGGAGGGTCCTTGAAGTCCGGCAGGAAGCGCGGGGAGCCTTAGCCACCTTCTGCCTCGCGGGCAATCTCGCGCACCCCAGTTTGGCTGGTGTTCGACGTTGACTTACCCCGCGACGTCTCGGCTTTTCGGGCGTGAACATGGAGGAGACGGACATGCTGCTGGTGGAGATCAAGGACTGGGTGGCCGTCGTCACCCTGAACCGGCCCGAGGCCATGAACGCCCTCTCCAGGGCCTTGCGCGCCGAACTGCACAAGGCGTTGACGGCCCTGGACGCCGACCCGAGCGTCAAGGTGATCGTGCTCACCGGCGCCGGAGAGCGGGCCTTCACGGCCGGCCTGGACCTGAAGGAGCTGGGGAACGACCCGGACGGTCTGAAGGCGGCCAATGCTGTGGAGCCGTCTGAAAATCCGGCCTGGGCGGTGATCGCCTGCCGCAAGCCCGTGATCGGGGCGATCAACGGCGTGGCCATCACCGGCGGCTTCGAGGTGGCGCTGGCCTGCGATGTGCTGATCTGCTCGACCAACGCCCGGTTCGCCGACACCCACGCACGGGTGGGCATCACGCCGGGCTGGGGCCTGTCGCAGAAGCTGTCGCGGGTGATCGGGCCCTATCGGGCGAAGGAACTGTCGCTGAGCGGCAACTTCCTGGACGCCCAGACCGCCTATGACTGGGGACTGGTCAATCGGGTGGTCGCGCCCGACCAGCTGATGCCGGCGGCGCTGAAGCTGGCTGCGGACATGACCCAGATCGATGCCGACATGCTGGTGGGATACAAGGCGATGATCGACGACGGCTACGAGATGTCGATGCGCGAGGGACTGGAGTTGGAGCACGCCCGCTCCAGCCTCCACAACCGCGACGTGACTCCCGAGATGGTCGAGGCCCGCCGGGCCGGTATCCAGGCGCGGGGCCGGACCCAGTAGCCGATGGCGGCCAGTGAGCCCCTCTTCGCCCTGATCGCCGACGGCGTGATGGAGCGCGAGAACGGCGGCGAGGTCGTCGTCCCCTGGTGGAGTTTCACCAAGACCCTGATCGCGGCGGCCGTGCTGCGGCTGGCGGACCTGGGCGAGGTCGAGCTGGACGACGTGGTCGAGGACCGACGCTTCACGATCCGGCAGGTGCTGCGGCATGAGGCGGGCCTGGCCGACTACGGCGGCCTGGCGGCCTATCATGAGGCGGTGGCCTCGGGCGCCACGCCCTGGCCGGTGGACGAAATGCTGGCGCGCACCGCCGCCGATCGGCTGGCCTTTCCGCCGGGCCGGGGCTGGGCCTACTCCAACATCGGATACTTCTGGCTGCGCCAGCGGGTGGAGCAGGGGCGCGGCGACTTCGCCGTGGCGTTGAAGGAGCTCGTTCTGGCGCCGCTGGGGCTCAGCCAGGCGCGGGTCGCCGTGACGCCCGGGGATCTCGAAGGCGTGCGGATGGGCGCATCGACGGGCTATCACCCCGGCTGGGTCTATCATGGCCTGGTGGTCGGGCCTTTGCGGGAGGCCGCGGAGGCGCTCGATCGTCTGATGGACGGCGACCTGCTTTCGGCGCAGAGCCTGACGGCGATGCACCAGGCGACGCCCTTGCCCCAGTTCGCCAGGCCGCCCTGGGCGCTCCCGGCCTACGGCCTGGGCCTGATGATCCCCCGGACGCAGAGCGGCGTCACCGTCCATGGACACACCGGCGGTGGGCCAGGCAGCGTCGTCGCGGTCTATCGGGATGGGGCGGCTCGCCGGAGCGTCGCCGTGTTTGCGTCCGGTGACGACGCCGCCGCGGTCGAAGGGCCTGCGGCGGTCCTGCTCGAACCCTAGGCGTCCTCGGTGTCGTAGGCCGGGACGGCCTCGTGGGCGTCGGTGTCGTCGTAGGCGGCGACGACCTGGGCGGTGTCGGCGAACTCGCGGAACGAGGCGACGCGGCCGGCGCGCAGGCGAAACAGGTGGATGAAGTCGGTGTCCACCACCTTGCCGGTCTTGATGAGGGTGTAGGTGGCGTGACCCAGGACAGTCACCATGCCTTCGGCGGCGTGGATCTCGGCGATGGCGAAATCGCTGAAGATCTCGTTCTCGGCGATGGTGGAGAAGAACCTGACGCCGCCCTCGGGACCCTTGAAGGTGTCGTAGAGCGGATAGGCGCCGGACGGGCCGACGACTTCCCAGGTCATGTCCGGGGTGCAGAGCGCGAGGATCGCCGGGATGTCGCGACGCCCGAACGCCTCATAGACGCTTTGCACGAGTTTGACAGGCGCCTGGTTCATCCCGATTCTCCGCTCACGGAGCGGTCCGCGGACAATGACCCGCGACACCGCTTCCAAGGCTACGGCGTGGGTGGGCGTGACGGCTGCGTGGATTGCGCGCGAAGGCCGTCGCGGCGGGCGCGGGGCCCGCCGTCGCCAGGGCTTGGGAGCCCTAGTCTTCCTTCGGCGTGATGACCTGACGGCCCTTGTACATGCCGGTCTTCAGGTCGACGTGGTGCGGGCGCTTGAGCTCGCCGGTTTCCTTGTCTTCGACAAAGGAATTGGCGCCCAGGGCGTGGTGCGAGCGACGCATGTTGCGCCGCGAGGGGGAGGTTTTTCGCTTCGGAACGGCCACTGGAGAATCTCTCAGGCGTAGAAATGGATGCGGCGGCCCAATCCGGCCGCCCAAGGGAGCGCGGGTGTATGCCCGAATCAGCCGCCTGTTTCAAGGCCGCCCTTTGCGAACCTGCTCGGCGCCGCTTGTGTCCCGGCGGACCTAGACCAGTCGGCTGCGGATCTTGGCGGCGCCGACGAAGCTGGAGAACAGCGGGTGCGGGTCGAACGGCCGGCTCTTCAGCTCCGGATGGTACTGGACGCCGATGAACCACGGATGGTCGGAACGCTCGCAAAGTTCCGGCAGGACCCCGTCCGGCGACAGGCCGGTGAAGGACAGGCCGGTCTTCTCGATCATGTCGCGATAGGCGATGTTGACCTCGTAACGATGCCGATGGCGCTCGTGGATCGTCGTGGAGCCGTAGATCTCCGCGACCTTGGACCCCGGCGTCAGGACCGCCTCATAGGCGCCCAGCCGCATCGTGCCGCCCTTGTCGTCGGCCTCGCCGCGGATCTCGCGCGCATTGCCCTTGGTCCATTCGGTCATCAGGCCGACGATCGGCTCGGAGGTCGGGCCGAACTCGGTGGACGAGGCTTCGCTGACGCCCGCCAGGTTCCGGGCCGCCTCGATCATCGCCATCTGCATGCCGAAGCAGATGCCGAAATAGGGGATCTGGTGCTCGCGGGCGAACTGGACCGCGCGGATCATGCCGCCCGAGCCGCGCTCGCCGAACGCGCCGGGAACCAGGACGCCGTGGACGTCGGCGAGGCGCTCGGCGATCAGCCCCTCCTCCCGCTCGAAGGCCTCGCCCTCGATCCAGTCCAGCCTGACGCGGACATTGCTGGCCACGCCGCCGTGGACCAGGGCCTCGACCAGCGATTTGTAGGCGTCGGTCAGGCCCGTGTACTTGCCGACGATGGCGATGTTCACCTCGCCGTCGGGATTGGTCAGGCGTTCGGAAATATCCCGCCAGCGCGAGAGGTCCGGCGCGGGCGCGGTGTCGCGCAGGCCGAACACGTCGAGCACTTCGCGGTCCAGGCCCTGCTCATGATAGTCGAGCGGCACGGCGTAGATGTTCGAGCTGTCCATCGCCTGGATGACGGCGCTCTCCCGCACGTTGCAGAACTGGCCGATCTTCTTCCGCTCGCCTTCGGGGATCGGCATCTCGCAGCGGCAGAGCAGGATGTCCGGCTGGATGCCGATCGAGCGCAGCTCCTTCACCGAGTGCTGGGTGGGCTTGGTCTTCATCTCCCCGGC